>CANFOR010000181.1 GCA_947448675.1 Betaproteobacteria bacterium | reverse complement strand
GTCGATGTCTTCCATCAGGCTTTGCTTGGCCATCAGCATGGCTTTTTCGGCCGTGCCGCCAATGCCAATGCCCAGCATGCCCGGTGGGCACCAGCCCGCGCCCATGGTCGGCACGGTTTTGAGCACCCAGTCAACGATGGAGTCGCTCGGGTTAAGCATGATGAATTTGCTTTTGTTCTCGCTGCCGCCGCCCTTGGCTGCCACGGTAATGTCCAGCGTATTACCGGGCACGATTTGTGTATAGATCACCGCTGGCGTGTTGTCTTTGGTGTTCTTGCGCGCAAACTGCGGATCGGCCACGATGCTGGCACGCAGGGTGTTGTCAGGGTGGTTGTAGGCTTGGCGCACGCCTTGATTGATGGCGTCTTCAAAGCTGCCCGTAAAGCCTTCTAAACGCACGTCCATGCCGAGTTTGACAAACACGTTGACGATGCCTGTGTCTTGGCAAATCGGGCGATGCCCGGTAGCGCTCATGCGGCTATTGGTCAAGATTTGCGCAATTGCGTCTTTTGCGGGTGCGGACTGCTCGCGCTCGTAGGCACGGGCCAAATGGGCAATGTAGTCTGCCGGGTGGTAGTAGCTGATGAACTGCAGCGCGCCGGCAATGGATTCGATCAGGTCGGCTTGGGCAATGGTGGTGGTCATGGTGGAGCGGTGAAACAGGTTTGAACGCAGCCCCGATTGTAGGTGCCTGCTCGGTGCAGCGGGACGGGCTGCCATTGCGCATCGCGTATGCTTGTGGGCAGCATGAAACACCGCCAGCTTTACGCAAGCGTCAGACCTTCGTAAGCGTTAACCCTGACACTGCGCACAAATTCAAATCCTATTGGAGACAAGCCATGAGCAATATCGAATCCGTTTTGGTGGAAAACCGCGTCTTCCACCCCCCCGTTGCCGCTGTGCAGTCGGCGCGCATCTCGGGTATGGCGGCATACGACGCGCTGTGCCAAGAAGCCGCGACCGATTTTGAAGGCTTTTGGGCCCGCTTGGCGCGCGAGAACCTGGTCTGGAACCAGCCCTTTACCCAAACCCTCGACGAGTCCAACGCGCCGTTTTACCAATGGTTCGCCGACGGCACGCTCAACGCCAGCGCCAACTGCCTCGACAAACACATGGGCACGCCCACCGAGCACAAGACCGCTATTATTTTTGAAGCAGATGACGGCGCTGTGACACGCGTGAGCTACGCCGAGCTGCTCGCCAAGGTAAGCCAGTTTGCCAACGCGCTCAAGGCCAGCGGCATCCAAAAGGGTGACCGGGTATTGATCTACATGCCGATGACGATCGAAGGTGTGGTGGCCATGCAGGCCTGCGCGCGCATTGGCGCAACCCACAGCGTGGTATTTGGCGGTTTTAGCGCCAAGGCGCTGAACGAACGCATCATCGATGCGGGCGCGGTGGCCGTCATCACCGCCAACTACCAAATGCGCGGTGGCAAAGAGCTGCCGCTCAAAGCCATCGTGGACGAAGGCATTGCCATGGGTGGCTGCGAGTCGATCAAAACCGTGTTTGTCTACCAGCGCACCGCCACGGCCTGCGCCATGGTGGCAGGCCGCGACACAACTTTTAGCGAAGCGCTAGCCGGACAGGCCACGGTTTGCGCGCCCGAAGTGGTGGGCGCCGAGCACCCGCTGTTCATTTTGTACACCAGCGGCTCCACCGGCAAGCCCAAGGGCGTGCAGCACAGCACCGGCGGCTACCTCCTGTGGGCCAAGCTGACCATGGACTGGACGTTTGACATCATGCCGGCCGACGTGTTTTGGTGCACCGCCGACATTGGTTGGATCACTGGCCACACCTATGTGGCCTATGGCCCGCTGGTGGCCGGTGCCACGCAAGTCATCTTTGAAGGTGTGCCTACCTTTCCCAATGCCGGGCGTTTTTGGCAGATGATTGAGCGCCACAAGGTCAGCGTGTTCTACACCGCGCCCACCGCGATTCGCTCGCTCATCAAGGCGGCTGAGGGCGACGAAAAAGTCCACCCCGCGCGCAGTGACCTCTCCAGCCTGCGCATCTTGGGCAGTGTGGGCGAGCCCATCAACCCCGAAGCCTGGATGTGGTACCACAAGCATGTCGGCGGCGAGCGCTGCCCGATTGTTGACACCTTCTGGCAAACCGAAACCGGCGGCCACATGATCACGCCATTGCCTGGCGCTACGCCCCTGGTGCCCGGCTCCTGCACGCTGCCGCTGCCCGGCATCATGGCCGCCATCGTGGACGAGGTAGGTGGTGACATCCCCAACGGAGCGGGCGGCATGTTGGTCGTCAAACGCCCCTGGCCGAGCATGATCCGCACGATTTGGAACGACCCCGAGCGCTTCGTCAAAAGTTACTTCCCGGCCGAAATGGGTGGCAAGTTGTATTTGGCGGGCGACGGCGCGGTGCGCAGCGCGGACCGCGGCTACTTTCGTATCACCGGCCGCATCGACGACGTGCTCAACGTCTCGGGCCACCGCCTGGGCACCATGGAAATTGAGTCGGCTTTGGTCTCGTGCAGCCACCTGGTGGCCGAAGCCGCCGTGGTGGGCCGCCCCGACGACTTAACTGGCGAGGCCATCAGCGCCTTTGTGGTCTTGAAGCGCAGCCGCCCCACGGGCGACGAAGCCAAAGCCATTGCCACCGAGCTGCGCAACTGGGTCGCCAAAGAAATCGGCCCGATTGCCAAGCCCAAAGACATCCGCTTTGGCGACAACCTGCCCAAAACCCGCAGCGGCAAAATCATGCGTCGATTGCTGCGCTCCATCGCCAAAGGCGAAGCCATTACGCAAGACATTTCGACGCTGGAAAACCCCGCGATTTTGGAGCAACTGGCGGAGCGTATGTAAACTCAGCAGCTATAAAATTTATAGCTGCCTACGCCCAACTGGCGCGCCTTTCAGGCTAATTTTCTTAGTAAAAAGCCCGCAACTGCGGGCTTTTTGGTGCTCGGCACGCTGCCCCTAGCGTGCCCATTTATTTGAGCGTCAAAACCCAAGCCGCGAGTTTTTTGGCTTCGGCTTCACTCACTTGCACGTTTGGCGGCATGGGGATCGGGCCCCATACGCCGGAGCCGCCTTTGAGCACCTTCAGGGCCAAAACGCTTGCAGCGTCTTTTTGCCCGGCATATTTGGCGGCCACATCTTTGTAGGCGGGCCCGACGAGTTTTTTGTCTACCGCGTGGCAGGCCATGCAGTTTTTATCGGTAGCCAATTTCAAGTCGTCTTTGGCGTCGGCCATAGCAGGCATCGAAGCCGCACTGGCGGCGAGCAAAATCAGGGGTAGAACGAGTTTCATGGCGGTCTTTCGGGTAAGGTACAGTCTTAACGCTATTTTAGGGTTCTTGGTTGACGCAGCGCTGCTGCACAGAGGAGTCGCTTCGTGTATTTTTTGTATGCTGGAATTATTTTGTCGCTTATGAAATACCTAGGCCAAGCACCCGTGGCGGCCTGGGCTTGGTGGTGGGTGCTCTCGCCCTTTGCCATGGCCGCCGCCTGGTGGGCTTGGGCCGACGCCACGGGTTATTCCAAGAGAAAAGCCATGGACAAAATGGACGAACGCAAACGAGACCGCGTTAACAAGCAGCGCGAATCCCTGGGCATGCCGACCAAGAAAAAATGAAGTTTTACCCGCTAATTGCCCTATTTGCCCTGCTGGGCCTGTCTTTGAACGCCAGTGCCCAAGGCACGGGTTTAATCAATTTAATGCCGCCGCTGCAAATGCCCAAGCCAGCGGCTTCGGCCAACGCCGCGCAGCCCGTTGTACCCCAACCAGGGGTGCCAACAGTGGCCAATGAAAAGGCCCTCCTCAACGGGCTCACTGTGCAGATGGCCGCCGCTGAAGTAGAGCCGGGCAAACAGGTGATCCACATCAAGGTGGCGAAGAATTTCGCGCGCAAAGAATGGCCCCAAGCCATCAAAGCCGCTCGCGCCATGCAGCGCGATGTGCGCCTGGCCTGCCACAGCCTGTGCAAGAGCGGCCAGATGGACGCGCCCAGCATCTCGCCCGAAGGGCAGTTGAGCTTTGACTTGGTGCTGCTGGGCTTGAACCGCACGCTGACGCAAGCCGATTTAATCAGCGCCATGCAAGGGCAGGTTCTGCCCAAAAGCCTTGCTGCGCCTGCGGTGGAAGCTCCTAAAACTGTAGCGCAGGCAGCAGCTCAGGCAGCCACTACAGCAGCTTCTGCCGCTGTGCCAGAGCCCACTGCGCTGCCAGCTGTCGCGGGAGCACCTGCCGCTGGAGCCTCTTCGCCAGCAGGGCAATGAGTGCGCTCAATAGTCGTCGAGCACCGCGCCTTTGCTGGCGGTGGAGGCATTGAAGGCAAACTTGGCTTGCACGCCACGGGTGTAGCGTGGCGCAGGTGCCACCCAACCCTGCTTGCGCTGGGCAATCTCGGCCTCGCCCACATTGAGCTGCAGCAGCAATTGGTGCGAGTCGATGGTGATGGAGTCACCCTCGTGGATAAAGGCGATTAAACCGCCCACAGCGGCCTCTGGAGCCACGTGGCCGACGACCATGCCCCAAGTGCCACCGGAGAAGCGTCCGTCGGTGATAAGGCCCACGCTTTCGCCCAAGCCCGCGCCGATCAGTGCGCCAGTGGGGGCCAGCATTTCGGGCATACCAGGGCCGCCCTTGGGGCCCAGGTAGCGCAGCACCATCACGTCGCCCGCCACGATCTTGCCGTCCAAAATCGCTTTTAGGGCGGATTGCTCGTCGTCAAACACGCGGGCTGGGCCGGTCATTACGGGCTTTTTCAGGCCGGTGATTTTGGCCACGCAGCCCTCGGGGCTGAGGTTGCCCTTCAAGATGGCCAAATGGCCTTGCGCGTACATGGGTTTGCCGATGGGGCGGATCACGTCTTGGTCGGCGCGTGGCGCGTCGGGCAGGTCTTTGAGCACCTGGGCAATGGTCTGGCCGCTGATGGTCAGGCAGTCGCCGTGCAAGAGGCCGGCGGCCAACAGGGTCTTCATGACCTGTGGAATGCCGCCTGCGCGGTGCAGGTCAACGGCGAGGTATTTGCCGCTGGGTTTGAGGTCGCACAGCACCGGAGTGATTTTGCGGATGCGCTCAAAGTCATCGATAGTGAACGCAACTTCGGCGGCGTGTGCAATCGCCAAAAAGTGCAGCACGGCATTGGTCGAGCCACCGGTGGCCATGATGACGGCCACGGCGTTTTCCAGTGCTTTTTTAGTGACGATGTCGCGTGGCTTGATGTCTTTTTTAATCGCCTCGATCAGCACCTTGGCCGACTCTTTGGCTGAGTTCATCTTCTCGTCATGCGGGTTGGCCATGGTCGACGAGTAGGGCAGGGACAGGCCCAGCGCCTCGAAAGCCGAACTCATGGTGTTGGCGGTGTACATGCCGCCGCAAGAGCCAGGGCCGGGAATGGCGCGCATCTCGATTTCGCGCAGCTCGGCGTCGCTCATATTGCCCGCAGCGTTTTGACCCACCGCCTCGAACACGCTGACGATGTTCAGGTCTTGGTCTTTCCAGCGGCCCGGCAAGATGGTGCCGCCGTAGACGTAGATGGCGGGCACATTGGCGCGCAGCATGCCCATCATGCCGCCGGGCATGTTTTTGTCGCAACCGCCGACCACCACCACGCCGTCCATCCACTGGCCCTGCACGCAGGTTTCGATGCAGTCGCTGATCACCTCTCGGCTCACCAGGCTGTATTTCATGCCCTCGGTGCCCATGGCCATGCCGTCGGAAATGGTGGGCGTGCCAAACACTTGGGCGTTGCCGCCCGCCTCTTCAATGCCGGCAATGGCCGCGTC
>CANFOR010000180.1 GCA_947448675.1 Betaproteobacteria bacterium | reverse complement strand
GGCGCGCCTACAGCTATGACGAACTGGTGGCCCGCGACAAAACCAGCCTGGACATCTTCTGGCTCAAAGACGATAGTCTTGCCGACAGCGACAACCTGCCAGCACCGGGTGTGATTGCGCAGCAGATCGTGGAAGATCTGCAAGCGGCGCTGGAGCAGTTCCGATTAATAGCCGGTGATCTGCAATCATGAATGTGCTGGCGCTGTGTCTATTGAATGAAACTTCAAGTCCAGTGTCATAGCAGGGGTCATAGTCGGGGTCATGTGGAATCCTTCGAAGCGGCCTGGGAAAGCAAAACGCTTTCGCTACAAGCACGATCAAAGATTGCACGGCTTTTGCGCTTCACAAGTGACGCCACGCTGGGCAAATTTATGCACGCAGCAGGGCGAAATGACGCAATAGACCATGCCAATGGGCTGTGAAAAACAGCCTGGTCAGGAAGGAGGAGGGGGGAGAACGGAAGCGTTTTTCGCGTCAGAAAGGGCAAAAATTCGGTTTTTGCGGAACTGGCTACAGTTTTGATAGCAAACTAGCTATGGTGCCCGGGGCCGGAATCGAACCGGCACGCCTCGCGGCGGGGGATTTTGAGTCCCCTGCGTCTACCAATTTCACCACCCGGGCAGTTTGCGTCTCAAGACCGAAATTATGGCACAGTGTGGGGCATGAATTACCCCACCATTGAAAATGCCATCGGCAAAACCCCATTGGCTGCGCTGCAGCGCATCGGCTACGCAGAAAACCAAGCGCGCGGCAACGTGATTTTGGGCAAGCTCGAGGGCAATAACCCGGCTGGCTCGGTGAAAGACAGACCAGCTTTGTCGATGATCCAGCGCGCGCAAGAGCGTGGCGACATTGCGCCGGGCGACGTGCTGATTGAGGCCACCTCGGGCAACACTGGCATTGCCTTGGCAATGGCAGCGGCCATCAAGGGCTACCGCATGATTCTCATCATGCCCGAAGACCTGTCGATCGAGCGCGCCCAGACCATGAAGGCCTTTGGCGCAGAGCTTATCCTCACGCCCAAGAGCGGTGGCATGGAATACGCCCGCGACCTGGCCGAGCAAATGCAAAAAGAAGGCAAAGGCCGGGTGCTTGACCAGTTTGCCAATGAAGACAATCCACGCATCCATTTTGAAACGACGGGCCCTGAGATTTGGGCCGACACCCAGGGCCGCGTCACGCATTTTGTGAGCGCTATGGGCACCACCGGCACCATTACAGGCGTGTCGCGCTACCTCAAGCAAATGAACCCCCAGGTGCGCATCGTCGGTGCGCAACCCAGCGAGGGCTCGCGCATACCGGGCATCCGCAAATGGCCGCAAGAATACCTGCCTAAAATTTACGATGCCAGCCATGTCGACGAGTTGGTCTACGTGAGCCAAAGCGATGCGGAAGACATGTGCCGTCGCCTAGCGCGTGAAGAAGGTATTTTTGCAGGCATCTCGGCTGCCGGGGCTTGTTGGGTGGCGCAAGCAATTGCCAAAACGGTCGAGAATGCGACCATTGTGTTCATCGTTTGCGATCGCGGCGACCGTTACCTGTCGACCGGTGTTTTTCCGGCTTGAAGAGCCTTGTTTGAGAGTAAAAATAGGCTGCAAAGCGCATAAAATATGCGTATACAGCTATTAAAATAATAGCATGCAAAATAATTTTCAATACTGCCCTTGCTGCGCCACGCCGTTGCAACTCATTGCGCAAATGGAAGACGGCGGCGAAAAGCAGCGCCTGCGTTGCCCGGCCTGCAACTGGACGCATTGGAACAACCCCACGCCGGTTTTGGCGGCGGTGATCGAGTACGAAGGCAAGGTGCTGTTGGCGCGCAACGCGGCCTGGCCGGGCCGCATGTTCGCGCTCATTACCGGCTTTATGGAGGCCGGTGAAACGCCCGAGGCGGGCATTGCGCGCGAGATCAAAGAAGAAACCAACCTTGACACCAGCGAGCTGAACTTGCTGGGCGTGTGGGATTTTCAGCGCATGAACCAAATCATCATTGCCTACCACGCCGTAGCGCATGGCACGGTGAGTTTGTCGCCCGAGCTGGCCGAATACCAGCTCTATGCGCCGCAAGACGTGAAGTGCTGGCCTGCAGGCACCGGTTTTGCCATGGCGCAATGGTTGCGCAGCCGTGGCCACGAGCCGCAGTTTATTGAGTTTCCAAAGCGATAAAATGCAACATCTGCCTTTTGTGGCAGCAAGGAAAGTACAGCCCATGGACATCGCCAAAGAAATCGACACACGCGGCCTCAATTGCCCACTGCCCATCCTCAAAGCCAAAAAAGCTTTGGGTGAAATTGACAGCGGCCAGGTGCTCAAGGTGGTGTCTACTGACCCCGGCTCGGTGCGCGACTTTCAAGCTTTTGCCAAGCAAACGGGCAACGAGTTGCTAGAACAGCAAAACCTGGGCAAAGACTTCATTCACTTGCTCAAACGCCGCTAAATTTTTGCGCTAAAAAATCGCTCAGCGCTACGGGTACTGCTTTAGAGCGCGGGCAAACTTTTCAGGTAGTCGCGAAACCCAGGCCCCACTTCTGGGTGTTGCAAAGCCAGCTCCACGGTGGCTTGCAGAAAGCCTTCTTTGCTACCACAATCATAGCGCTTGCCCTTGTAGGCATAGGCGTAGACGGCCTCTTGGGCTATTAGGCCAGCAATGCCATCGGTGAGTTGAATTTCACCACCTACGCCTTTGTTTTGTTGGCGAATGCACTCAAATATGCCGGGGTTCAAAATATAACGACCCGCCACACCCAGCAGCGAAAGTGCGTCTTCGGGGGCCGGTTTTTCCACAATGCCAGTGAGCTGCAGCAGGCGCTCAGCGACCGGCGTGCCCGCCACAATGCCGTAGCGGCGGGAGTGCGCACGCGGCACCTCTTGCACCGCCAAAATAGATTTTCCCCAGTACGCGTACTGGCCGACCATTTGGTGCAGCACCGGGGGTTGGCCGATCATCAAGTCGTCGGCCAAGAGCACAGCAAAGGCTTCATTGCCAACCAAGTGCTCCGCACACAGCACGGCATGGCCCAAGCCCAAGGAGCGGGCTTGGCGCACATAGGAGCAGTCCATATCGCTGGGCTGTACCGACTGTACGAGGCGCAATAATTCATGCTTTCCCGCGGCTTCTAATTCGTTCTCTAGCTCGTAAGCGGTGTCAAAATGGTCTTCAATGGCACGCTTATTGCGGCCAGTGACGAAAATCATATGGCGAATACCAGCAGCATAGGCTTCTTCGACGGCGTATTGGATCAAAGGTTTGTCCACTACGGGCAGCATTTCTTTGGGTGCTGCCTTGGTGGCAGGCAAGAAACGTGTGCCCAAGCCGGCCACCGGAAACACAGCTTTGCTAGGACGCGCAAAACTTATTTCGGTTTTTTGATCTGAGTGCTTATGCATTACATTATGAAAATAGAACAGACAAAAAATGTCATATGCGTTGACCGAAATGGTCTTCCCACATAACTGGAGTAATTGGTGGATATCTTACTGCTAGAGGCCTTGGTGCCCGAGGCCATGAAATGGCTACGCGAACGGCATACGCTGGAATTGGCGCCCCAGTTGGCGACCGACCCGCGTGAGCTGCGCAGCTTGCTCTACCATGCGCGCAGCGTGGTGTTGCCGCGTGCCGTCATGGTCAACCGCGACCTTTTAGACGCAGCCCCACTCTTAGAAGCTATTGCCCGCCTACAGCTGGGCACCGACAACACTGACCTTGAAGCCTGCCGCGAGCGCAGCGTGCGGGTGATCCACCCCAGCACGGCCAATGTGCGTTCCAATGCCGAATACCTCTTGGGCTGCTTGCTCAATTTATTTCGCCCCGGCATGGCTGCCGCCTTGGCAGGTCAGGTGCTGGGCCCTGTGCGCCAAGGTCGCGAGCTGCATGGCAGTGTGGTGGGCATTTTGGGCTTGGCACCTACCGCCCACGCGCTGGCACCTATGCTGCGCGCCCTGGGCATGCGTGTAATTGGCTACGATCCGGCGATTCACCACACAGCGCCCATCTGGCAGCGCCTAGAGATTGAGGCGGTCACCTTGCCCGATTTAATGAAGTGGTCGCACGTGGTCTCGTTGCAAATGCTTTTTGCATCGCGTTACAAAGGCTTCGTCAACGACAAGGTCTTGGCCAATTGCAAAATGGGCCAAGTATGGATGGGCATTTCGCGCAGCTCCTTGTTTGACGCCGAAGCCCTGGCTGCAGCCCTGCAAGACGGGCGTATCGATGTTTGCCAGATCGACGGTTGTGAGGCTGATTTCGTTGCCCCCACCTCGCCTCTGCACGGTTTGGGCAATTTGCTTGTGACACCACGCTTGGGCTCACAAACCCAAGAGGCGAGGTTGCGCGCCAGCTGGTACGTGGCCCATCGTTTGCATCAAACGCTGGAGGGCCAGCGCGTAGGCATCGACAGTTTGATGTCCAGACCCCTAGACCCTAGCAGTGAGCCCAGTTCGCAGTGGCTCGGGATCTAAAACTGCGCTAAGGCCCAGCACCCCTCACTCTGCACCATTCCCAGAGAACAGGGCGTGGCACTCAGCCCAAACGCGCCAACTGCGCCTGGACCTTGCTCAGCGTCGCCGCAAAATCCGCAATGCGTTTGTGCTCTTGCGCGATCACGGCAGGGGGTGCTTTGGCCACAAAGGCTTGGTTGCTGAGTTTGGCTTCGGCCTTGCTTAGCTCGGTTTGCAGGCGCGTAGCCTCTTTGCCCAAGCGCAGGCGTTCGGCGGCGGCGTCCACCTCCATGTGCAGGCACAGGCGCGCCGCGCCCGCCACGGCCACAGGAGAGGCCTTGGCGGCCCTTTGCCAACCGGCTTCTTCGGTAAACACCTGCACTTCGCTCAGCTTGGCCAGGGCTTGTAGCACGCTGGCTGACTGGTTGATAAAGGCGTCGTCACCCAACACATACAGCGGCAAGCGCGTGCTCGGCGACACGCCCAGCTCACTGCGCAGGGCGCGGCAGGTGTCTACCAAAGTTTTGAGCTTGGCCATGTACGCGATGGCATCTGCATCGACGCGATCGAGTTGGGCCTGCGGGTAGGCGGCAATGCTGCACGATGGCCCGGCGCGGCCCGCCACCACGCTGACTTTTTGCCACAGCTCTTCGGTGATAAAGGGAATGATCGGATGCGCCAAACGCAAAATGGTTTCCAGCACACGAATCAAGGTGCGGCGTGTAGCGCGTTGTTGCGCCTCGCTGCCCGCGCCGATTTGCACCTTGGCAATTTCCAGGTACCAGTCGCAAAACTCGTTCCAGACAAAGTCGTAAATCGTGCTGGCTACGTTGTCTAGGCGGTACTCGGCAAAGCCCTTGGCAACTTCGGCCTCGGTCTGCTGCAAGATAGAGGTGATCCAGCGGTCAGCCTGGCTGAACTGTAGGTAGCCATGTGCCGGGCCTGCCGCTTGGACGATCTGTCCCGCAGCGTCCCGCACAGCGGGCTTGCACTGTTCTTTGGTGTGCTCTAGCAGGCCGCAGTCTTGGCCTTCGCAATTCATCAGCACAAAACGGGTGGCGTTCCAGAGTTTGTTGCAAAAATTGCGATAGCCCTCGCAGCGCTTGGTGTCGAAGTTGATGTTGCGGCCCAAGGACGCATAGCTGGCCATGGTGAAGCGCAGCGCATCGGCACCGTAGGCGGGCATGCCCGTTGCGAACTCTTTGCGCACGCGGGCCGCCACCTTGGGCGCGGTCTCGGGTTTGCGCAGGCCCACAGTCGATTTGTGCACGAGCGTTTCGATGTCCACGCCGTCGATCAAGTCCACCGGGTCAATCACATTGCCCTCGGACTTGCTCATCTTTTTGCCTTCACTGTCG
>CANFOR010000179.1 GCA_947448675.1 Betaproteobacteria bacterium | reverse complement strand
CCGGATTGACGTTCTTGTTGGTCCAGTCCATCTCCGAGACGTGCACCAGACCCTCGACGCCATCCTCGATCTCGACGAAGGCGCCGTAATCGGCAATGTTGGTGATCTTGCCGAACATACGGGTGCTGGTGGGGTAGCGGCGGTTCACACCCATCCATGGGTCATCGCCCATCTGCTTGAGGCCCAGGGACACGCGGTTTTTCTCGGTGTCGAACTTCAAGATCTTGGCGGTGATTTCTTGGCCAGCGGTCACCACTTCAGAGGGGTGACGGACACGGCGCCAGGCCATGTCGGTGATGTGCAGCAGGCCGTCGATGCCGCCGAGGTCGACAAACGCGCCGTACTCGGTGATGTTCTTCACCACACCTTGCACGATCGAGCCTTCTTTGAGGGTCGTCATCAGCTTGGCACGCTCTTCGCCCATCGAGGCTTCCACCACGGCGCGGCGGCTCAGCACCACGTTGTTGCGCTTGCGGTCCAACTTGATGACCTTGAACTCCATGGTCTTGTTTTCGTAAGGCGTCAGGTCTTTGATGGGGCGTGTGTCGATCAGCGAGCCGGGCAAGAAAGCGCGGATGCCATTGACCAAGACGGTGAGGCCGCCCTTGACTTTGCCACTGGTCAGGCCGGTGACGAATTCGCCCGATTCGAGGGCTTTTTCCAGGCTCATCCACGAGGCGAGGCGCTTAGCGGTGTCGCGCGAGAGGATGGTGTCGCCATAGCCGTTTTCGATGGAGCCAATGGCTACCGAGACGAAGTCGCCCACTTGGACTTCGATCTCACCGTTGTCAGTTTTAAATTCTTCGAGCGGCACATAGGCTTCAGACTTGAGGCCGGCGTTAACAACCACGAAGCTGTGGTCGATGCGAACGACTTCAGCGGTGATGACTTCGCCCGTGCGCATTTCAGTGCGTTGCAAGGACTCTTCAAAAAGGGCGGCAAATGATTCAGACATGAGGGTTTCCTGTAGCACGTAAGGCAGTGTTCCAGCAGCGGGATTGCTACTGTTTTTATAGCTGTATACGGCGGTTTGGTGCGCGTTAGCGCGGTTTGGTTAAAAATCCGCCAGTCCAGTGCGCATGCAGCGCGACAGGGGGCCAGCGGGCCTTTCAAAGCTTGGGGACGACCCCAAAACCTTGTTTGCTTTGCCACCAGTTCAGCACCGTTGCTACCGATTCTTCAATCGAAAGCGCGGAGTTGTCCAGCAGCAAAGCGTCTGGGGCGGGTTTGAGGGGCGCTGCGTTGCGAGAGCTGTCTCTGGCGTCGCGGGCCTCTAAATCTGCCCGAAGAGCGTCGATTGTAGTTGAAATTCCCTTTGAAATCAATTGCTTATAGCGCCGCTGGGCACGTTTTTCTGCGCTGGCGGTGAGGTATACCTTGAGCGGTGCTTGCGGAAAAATCACCGTGCCCATGTCGCGCCCATCGGCCACTAAGCCAGGCAGTTGGCAAAAGCTGTGCTGCAAAGCGATGAGGGCGGCGCGCACGGCGGGCAGGGCGGAGACGCGCGAGGCGTCCATGCCTGCGGCCTCGCTGCGAATCGGCTCGCTCACATCCACTCCTGCCAGCAGCACCTGCGCGCCGACAAATTGCAGGGGCAAGGCGCGGGCCAGGGCGGCAATGGCGGCTTCGTTTGGGGCCTCGGGTGCGAGCCCTGCCTGCCGAGCGGCTAAGCCGGTGACGCGGTAGAGCGCGCCGGAGTCGAGGAAGTGGTAGCCCAGGCGCTGCGCCAGCACTGCGGCCAGCGTGCCTTTGCCCGAGGCGGTGGGGCCGTCGATGCACACGACCGGAACGCTGCGTGCTTGCACCAAGCTGAACAGGCTCTCAAAATAATCGGGAAAGGTTTTGGCCACGCATTGCGGGTCTTCAATGCGCACCGCCAAGCCCGCCGGGTTGAAGGCGGCGAGTGCAAAGCACATGGCCACGCGGTGGTCGTCATAGGTGTGGATGCTGGCACGTTGCCAATGCGCCGCACTGGCGGGCGGCGTGATGCGCAGGTAGTCTGCGCCTTCTTCCACCACAGCACCGAGCTTGCGCAGCTCGCGGGCCATGGCGGCAATGCGGTCGGTTTCTTTGACGCGCCAACTAGCGATGTTGCGCAGGGTGCTGGTGCCCTTGGCATAAAGCGCCATGACGGCGAGCGTCATGGCCGCGTCGGGGATGTGGTTGCAATCGAGGTCAATGGCATGGAGAGGCCAGGCGCCGCGTGCAATGTGCAGCCAATTGGGGCCGCTTGTTACCCTGGCACCCATTTGTTCGGCGGCTTGCACAAAGCGAATATCGCCTTGAATAGAGTCCGCGCCCACACCCTCGATGGTAATGCCAATATGGCCTGCAACGCTCGCCGATAGTGCGCCGAGCGCTATAAAATAGCTAGCAGATGAAGCATCGGCCTCGACATGGATGTCACCCGGCGACTGGTAGCTGCTGCCCGCTGGAATGGTAAAACGCTGCCAACGGTCTGGGCCAGTGGGGCGCCGCACCGCAATGCCAAAACGCGCCAGCAAATTCAGCGTGATTTCAATATAAGGCTTGGAGATCAGCTCGCCCACCACTTCGATCTCTATATCCTTTTCAGCAACCAGTGGCAGAGCCATTAGCAAAGCGGTGAGGAACTGGCTCGACACATCCCCGCGCACGCGAATCGGTGCGTCAATGCGCAGCGCAGGTTGGCCAATGCGCAGGGGTGGGTAGCCTTCATTGCCCAGGTATTCAATGTCGCAACCGAGTTGGCGCAGTGCGTCGACCAGGTCGCCAATCGGCCGCTCGTGCATGCGGGCCACGCCGCTGAGCTCAAACTCGCCGCCCAGCAGGGCCAGGGCCGCCGTTAATGGGCGCATGGCGGTGCCGGCATTGCCCATGAAGAGCTTGGCCTGCGGTGTAGCCCATCGCCCGCCCAGGCCGACAATGTCGACCACCGTGCCTTGCTGCTCTACACCGCAGCCCAGCGCGCGCAAAGCGCTCAGCATGACGCGGGTGTCGTCAGAGTCGAGCAGGTCGTGCACGCGGGTGCGGCCACGGCTGAGCGCGGCCAAAAGCAAGACCCGATTGGAGATACTTTTAGAACCTGGCAGCTTGACGCTACCGCCTGCCGCTACCAAGTGCGGCAGGTCGAGAAAAGGGTTGGCAAACATGGCAGGAGCGGTTTAGTTTTTCTTGCCACCACTCATGCGCCAGTGGGCACGGGTTTGGCTGGCTTGTTCGATCATGCCTTCGAGCAACTCGTAGTTGTCGCTGGCAATGAGTTGCTCAAATTTTTGCAAATTGCGCTGGAAGATTTTGCTTTGCGCGAGCAGCTCTTCTCGGTTGGCGATCAGCACATCGCGCCACATGGTCGGGTCGCTGGCGGCAATGCGGGTGAAGTCTCTAAAGCCTGGGCCTGCCAGTGACAGGTAGTCGCGCCCATGCTCTTGACTCGATATGGCGTTCATCAAGGCAAAGGCGATCAAATGCGGCAAATGGCTCACGGCCGCGTAGGCGGCGTCGTGCGATTCGGGCGACATTTTCAGCACATGGCAGCCCAGGGCCGTCCACAGCTCTTGGGCTTTTTGCAATTGCACCGTGAGCGTGCGCTCGATTGGCGTGAGGATGAGTTGTTTGCCTGCGTACAGGTCGGCGTCGGCATGCTCCACGCCCGACTGCTCTTTGCCCGCAATCGGGTGGGCGGGCACAAACACGCCGACTTGGTCGCGCAGCACGCGGCGCGCGGCGTCTACCACATTGCGCTTGGTCGAGCCCACGTCCATGATGAGCATGTTGGGCGTGATCAAATGCCGAATGGCTTTGAGCGTGGCTTCGGTCGCCGCCACGGGCACGGCCAGCAAAACGATGTCCGAGCCCGACACCGCTTGCAGGGCCGAGGGTGCCTCGCTGTCGATCACGCCCATGCTGCGCGCGCGTTCGGTAGTGGAGGGGGACTTGCTGTAGCCCACCACGCGCTTGACAAGCCCGGCTTTTTTCATGGCCAGAGCAAAAGAGCCGCCCATGAGGCCGCAGCCGATCAGGCCTAATTGTTCAAACATTATTCGCTAACGGGGTAAGTGCCCAGTACCTTGTAGAAGGCACACAGGCTTTGCAAGTCTTGCAGCGCAGCCGCTAGATGCGGCTGGTTGGGGTGGCCTTGCAGGTCGATGTAAAAATAGTATTCCCACTGGCCCGAGCGGGCTGGGCGCGACTCAAAGCGTGTCATGGAAACGCCGTGTGCTTTGAGCGGTGCCAAGATGTCGTGCACCGCGCCGGGCTGGTTGGGCACCGACACCACCAAGCTCACGCAGTCTTTGCCCGAAGCCTCGGGCGCGCCGAGTATCTGGGGCAGGCAGACCACAGCAAAGCGGGTGCGGTTAAAAGCATCGTCTTGGATCGCGTGTGCCGCAATGTGCAAACCAAACTCGGTGGCGGCGCGTTCGCTGGCAATACCGGCCCAGGCTGGGTTGGTGCTGGCCAGGCGCGCGCCTTCGGCATTGCTGCTGGCGGCACGGCGCTCGGCTTGCGGCAAGTGGGTGCTGAGCCAGGCTTGGCACTGGGCCAGGGCCTGCGGGTGGGCGTAGACGGCTTCAATATCGGCCAAGGAGTCGCTTTGGCGCAGCAAATGGTGGCGAATCAGTAAACTCACCTCGCCCACGATGTGTAGGGGGGAGTGCAGCAACAGGTCGAGCGATCGTGTGACCACGCCTGCGCTGTTGTTTTCTACTGGCACCACGCCAAAGTCGGCAGCGCCCGAGCTGGCGGCATGAAAAACCTGGTCAAAATTGGCACAAGGAATGTGCTCAATGCTGGCACCAAAAAACTGCAGTGCGGCTTGCTCGCTGAATGTGCCTGCGGGGCCCAAATAGGCCACGCGCTGGGGTGCTTCGAGCGCGCGGCAGGCCGACATCACCTCGCGCCATATCGTGGCCACATGCTGGGCTTTGAGCGGGCCGGGGTTGGCGCTTTGCAAGCCGCCAATTACCTGGGCCTCGCGCTCGGGGCGGAACACGGCCGAACCCTCGGCGCGTTTGATCTCGCCCACTTCGCCCGCCAATGCGGCGCGTTGGTTGAGCAAGCCCAGCAGTTGCACGTCAACGGCGTCGATGCGAACGCGCAGATCGGCCAAGGAATGGGGAGGTGTTTTAGCCATGGTGTGCTTCAAATTCTTGCATGGCGTTCACCAGGGCTTGCACCCCAGCCAAGGGCATGGCGTTGTAGATGCTGGCGCGCATGCCGCCGACCGACTTGTGGCCCTTGAGTTGCAACAGGCCACGCGCTTTGCAGTGCGTTAAAAAGGCCTCGTTCAAAGCGGCGTCGCGCAAGAAAAAGGGGACGTTCATGCGCGAGCGACAGTTGGTGGCAACCGGGTTGCTGTACAAGCTGGATTGGTCGATAAAGTCATAGAGTAATTGGGCCTTGGCGGTGTTGCGCACTTGCATGGCCGCCACACCCGTGTAGCTGCCTTCGCGCTGCTGCTTGAGCCATGCAAAAGTCAGGCCCGCCATGTAGATGGCAAAAGTGGGTGGCGTGTTGTACATCGAGCCGTGCGCGGCGACGGTGGCGTAGTCAAAGGCGCTGGGGCAGATGGCCAGGGCGCGGCCGAGCAAGTCTTCGCGCACCACCACCAGCGTCAGGCCGGCAGGCCCGAGGTTTTTTTGCGCACCCGCAAAGGCCAGGCCCACACGCGTCCAGTCCACCGGGCGCGAGGCCACGTGCGAAGAAAAGTCGATCACCAGTGGCGCGTCGCAACCCAGGCTGGCCAAGTCGGGCAGGCTGTGGAACTCGACGCCGTGGATGGTTTCGTTGCTGCACACATGTACATAGGCGGGCTGGCGGCTG
>CANFOR010000178.1 GCA_947448675.1 Betaproteobacteria bacterium | reverse complement strand
CTCGGGCGTCAGGCCGTGGTCAATGCGCGCCACTTCTTGTTCAATGATCGGGCCCTCATCCAGGTCGCTCGTCACGTAGTGGGCCGTGGCGCCGATCAGCTTGACGCCGCGTTCATAGGCCTGGTGATAAGGCCGCGCACCCTTGAAGCTGGGCAAAAAGCTGTGGTGGATGTTGATGGCCTTGCCACTGAGTTTGCGGCACAGGTCGTCGCTCAGCACCTGCATATAGCGCGCCAGCACCACCAGCTCAGCGCCCTCGGCCTGGATGATTTCAAACTGCTTGGCCTCGGCCTGGGCCTTGGTGGCGGCTGTGACCGGGATGTGGTGAAACGGCACGTTGTAGCTGGCCGCCAGCTGGTAGAACTCGCGGTGGTTGCTGATGATGGCCGCAATCTGCAAGGGCAGCAGGCCGCTCTTCCAGCGGAACAGCAGGTCGTTCAGGCAATGGCCTTCTTTGCTGACCATGAGCACGGTGCGCATGGGGGTGCTGGCCGCGTGCAATTGCCACTGCATGCCAAAGCCTGTGGCAAAGCTGCTCAGCTCGGCTTGCAGGGCCGCGTGGTCGTGGCTGGCGCAGGCAAACTGCACGCGCATAAAAAACAGGCCGGTGGCCGGGTCGTTGTACTGTGCGGCCTCTTCAATATTGCCGCCGCGCTCCAGCAAAAAACCCGAAACGGCGTGCACGATGCCCGTGCGGTCGGGGCAAGACAGGGTGAGGATGTAGGTGTTGCTCATAGGGTATGCATTGTCGCAGCAGTGTCAAAATAGGGCTACGCCCCAAGGAGTTTATTCAATGACCACAACCGATTTGAACATGGACAGCTACTGGCTGCCCTTCACCCCCAACCGCCATTTCAAGCAGCAGCCGCGGGTGTTTGTGGCCGCCAGCGGCATGCACTTCACTACCGACACTGGCCAGCAGGTGCTCGACGGCATCTCTAGCCTGTGGTGCGTCACTGCGGGGCACAACCGCAAGCCGATCAACGAAGCCATCAAGGCTCAGCTCGACACGCTGGACTACGCCACCGCCTTCCAAGCGGGCAATGACAAAGCCTTTGCTGCCGCAAAAATGGTAGCAGACCTGGCCCCTGGCGACCTTAATAAAGTGCTGTTTTGCAGTTCGGGCAGCGAGGCCGCTGACACCGCGCTCAAGCTGGCCCTGGCCTACCACCGCGCGCGCGGTGAGGGCCACCGCAACATTTTTATTGGCCGCGAAAAGGGCTACCACGGCGTGGGCTTTGGTGGCATGAGCGTGGGCGGCATCCCGGCCAACCGCAAGGTGTTTGGCGCTGCGCTCTTGCCGCGCGTGGACCACCTGCGCTTTACGCACGACCCGGTGCAACACGCCTATTACAACGGCGTGGAGCCGCAGTCTGAAGAAGACCTGTTGGCCGAGTTGGAGCAGCGCATTTTGCCCCTGCATTCGCCCGAAAACGTGGCCGCCATCATCGTCGAGCCGATTGCCGGTAGCGCGGGCTGGTATGTGCCGCCGCAGGGCTATTTGAAGCGCCTGCGCCAAATTTGCGACCAGCACGGCATCTTGCTGATTTTTGACGAAGTTATTACCGGCTTTGGCCGCTTGGGTGTGTCCTTTGCCGCCGATTATTTCGACGTGGTGCCCGACATGCTGACTTTCGCCAAAGGCGTGAGCAATGGCGTCATCCCTCTGGGCGGCGTGGTCTGCCGCGACAAGCTCTACGCGGCCATGATGAACACCAATGCGCCCGAGCACGTGATCGAGTTCTTTCACGGCTACACCTACAGCGGCCATCCCGTGGCCTGCGCTGCCGCCATTGCCACGCTGAATGTGTTCAAACAAGAGCAGTTGTTTGCGCGCGCTGGGCAAATGGGCAAACTCTTGGGCGACGCCCTGCACGCGGCCTTTAAAGGCATGCCTGGCGTGGTCAGTGTGCGCACACTGGGCCTGGCAGGCGCGGTAGAAGTTGCACCATTGGCCGGGGCGCCCGGCAAGCGTGCCTACGACATCTTTTTAGACTGCTTCCAAAAAGGCCTGTTGGTGCGCCCGGCGGGCGAGAACATCGTGCTGTGCCCGGCCTTTGTCGTCGAGCCTGCGCAGATCGAGCAGATGGTGGCTACGCTCGCCGCGAGCATTAAAAGCCGGGTCTGAACCTGTCAACCAGCTTGGTCATCCGTATGATTTTGATGACCGTGCGCTCAAGCACTAGAGTACGGCATGCTTACACAGCTTCACTCTCTTCGTGTCCGAGCTTTCGGGCTGGCCCCCGGGTTTTTGCTGTGCGCCGTGACCGCACTGGCGGCGACGTTTTTATCCGAGCACTACGGCGGGCCGCAACTTTTGTACGCGCTGCTGATTGGCTTGTCTTTTCATTTTCTGATCAATAACGCGCAGGTTAAACCAGGGGTGGATTTTTGTGGTCGCACGCTCTTGCGCCTGGGCGTAGCGCTGTTGGGCGCGCGCATCACACTGGCGCAAGTGGCGCAACTGGGGGCCACCACGGCACTGCTCATGATGGCTGCAGTGGCCCTCACTATTGGTGTGGGTCTGGTCTTAGCGCGCTGCTTGAGCCGCTCTCGCGATGAGGGTGTGATTACGGGCGGCGCGGTGGCCATTTGTGGTGCCTCGGCCGCTTTGGCCATCGCCTCGGTATTGCCGCAAAGCAAAGAAAACGAGCGTTTTACCCTGCTCACTGTGGTCGTCATTACTGTGCTGTCTACGCTGGCGATGGTGCTCTACCCTTTTGTGCTGCAACTACTGGCTCTGCCCCGCTTACAAGCGGGTATTGTGGTTGGTGGAACGATCCATGACGTAGCGCAGGTGGTGGCCGCTGGGATGCTGTTGGGCCCGCAAGCGGGTGACGCGGCTACCGTGGTCAAGCTGTTTCGCGTCATGCTGCTCATGCCCGTGGTGCTACTGGTGGCATTGGCTTGGCGTAGCCAGGTTGAAGCAATTACCGATGAGGATGGCAGCACAAAAGAGCTGGTACCCCTGGTGCCTGGTTTCTTGCTGGCCTTTGTAGTGCTTGTGCTGCTCAATAGCGTAGGCGCTTTGCCGCACCGTGTGGTGGCCAGCGCGACAGAGGCCTCGCGTTGGCTCTTGGTGGGTGCTATTGCAGCGGCAGGTGTGAAGACGAGTTTTGAAGAGCTGCTGCGCCTGGGCTGGCAGCCCGTTGCCATGTTGCTGGGTGAGACTTTATTTATTGCGAGCTTGGTGTTGGCAGGAGTGCTGGCTTTGGGTTTGGGGCTTTAAAACCCGCGCAATAGTCTTTGGCGGGCCGGGCGGCGGTGGCCCACAGCGCGTCGGCAGCGGGCTTGTGTGTCGCCTCGTTTGCTGCAAAATCAATAGCTGCCTGCGCAGTATCGGCGAGGGCTACGGCCACTTTCACCTTCAAATGGACAGGCAAATGCTGGGGTACGCCTAAGCTGAGATCGACATGCCCGGCACCGGCTATTAGCAGCACCGCCTGGCCTGGGCTGGCGCGCTGCGCCAGCTCGCTCAGTACCTGGGCCATGCGCTGGTCGCGGGCAATTTGCACCCGCGTCATGGGTTGAACTTGGCTTTCGGGCAGCATGCCGCAATGCCCCAGGCGAATGGCCTGCTGCTGGGCTTTGAGCGCGGGGCCGGGCAGGGCACCGTCGAGCATGTTGTTGCGCATGACCGCTTGCATCTCGGCTTTTTGCAGGTTAGCCCCCAGCACGGGTATGCCCGCGCGCACCGCGGCCATCACCACCGGGCCATAGGTGGCCCAGGGCCAGCCCGCTTCGTTCCACTGCACGGCGGCTTGCACTTGGGCTTGGCTGGCATGGGCGGGCACGGCCACGGTGGTCGCGCCGCTGGGCAGCATCTCTAGCGCCACGGCGGCCAGCTGCCCGCGCGCGGCCAGGGTTTGCACTGCCTCACGCTCGAGCTCTTGGTGCGCAGGCGCATCGTGCTGCTCGCCCAACAAGAGCACATCAAAGGGCTGCAGGGCTGCCAAGCGCTCGGCCATGCTGGGGCTTGGCGCCAGATGGGCGCAGCTGCTCAATAAAACTGCGCTCGCCGCGCAAAGGAGTAGAACAAGGTTTCGCATGCTTGGATACTATGCTTTCTGCCCTCGCCCTGCTATGCACTGTAGGCCAACACGACTATAGTGGCGACGGTCGCATGACCTTTTCACTTTTCTATCAACAACCGAGGAGCATTCCATGAAGCAATATGGCGCAGAATTTCTAGGCACCTTTTGGCTGGTTTTGGGCGGCTGCGGCAGTGCCGTGCTGGCGGCGGCCTTTCCGAACGTGGGTATCGGCCTGCACGGCGTGTCTTTGGCTTTTGGTTTAACCGTGCTTACCATGGCCTTTGCCATTGGGCATATTTCGGGCTGCCACTTAAACCCCGCCGTGTCGATTGGCCTGTGCGTGGGGGGCCGCTTTCCGGCCAACAAACTCTTGCCCTACATCGTTGCGCAGGTGCTGGGCGGCATTGCTGCCGGTGCCGTGCTCTACATCATTGCCAGTGGCGCAGCCGGTTTTGACGTCAGCAAAGGCTTTGCCTCCAACGGCTACGGCGCGCATTCACCCGGCGGCTACTCTATGCTGGCGGCACTGGTCTGCGAGGTGGTGATGACCATGTTCTTCCTCATCGTCATCATGGGCGCAACCGACAAACGCGCACCCGCAGGCTTTGCGCCCATTGCCATTGGCCTTGCGCTGACCTTGATCCACCTCATCAGCATCCCCGTGACCAACACCTCGGTCAACCCTGCACGCAGCACCGGTGTAGCCGTGTTTGTAGGCGGCTGGGCGATTGAGCAGCTCTGGCTGTTTTGGTTGGCCCCGATTGTGGGCGCTGCGCTCGGGGCTTTGACGTATCGGTTTGTGGCGGAGGAAGCGTAAGCGCGTTTGGTAGATCTTGGCCCATTAACTGGGCCAGGAGAAAAACAGGCTCGGGAGGCCTTCAAGATGGAGCTAGAAAGTTCTGCGGTACGCGTAATAGTGGTGAATCCAGCTACTGGCGTATCCATTGAGATTGAATCGGACGCCACCCTTGGTTACGCCTCCATTCAAAATTCAGTCCCCATCATTCGCTCACTGCGGCTGACAAACCACGGTGCTGACGCGCTGGAGGGAGTCGAAGTACTCATCAGCTGCAATCCCGGATTTGCCCAGGGAACAAAACTGCGATTCGACCGCCTGGCTTCAGGAGAATCGCGGCGCATCACCCCGATTGAGTTGCAGCCTGACCATTCGTATCTAACCGACCTACAAGAGTCCATCAATGCCTCGGTACGGGTTTCCGTGCTGGTCGACTCTCTCGAAATCACCACCCAGACCCAGCGAATCCAGATTCTTGCCTACGATCAGTGGGCCGGAACCCGCGCGCTCCCTGAGCTGTTGGCCGCGTTTTGCATGCCCAACAACCCCGCAGTAGACGTCCTCATTGGCAAAGCTTCGCAATTGCTGCGCTCGCAACACAGCGAGCTGTCCATGAGCGGCTATCAGTCCAAGAGTCGTGACATCGTATGGAAACAGGTCTCAGCGATATACAGCATGATTTCGGCTGAAAACCTCCAATACTCCGAGCCACCGGCGTCGTTTGGCTCCGACGGCCAAAAGATTCGTACCCCTGACCGCATTCTGGAAACGCGGGTAGCGACATGCCTGGACTTGGCTATGCTGTTTGCATCTTGCCTGGAACAAGCTGGACTGCGCCCCGTGGTGCTCATGAAAGAAGGCCACGCTTGGATTGGGGTATGGCTTCATTCCGCGTGCTTTCCGGACCCATTGCTTGATGACGTTCAGGCAGTCCGTAAACGAGTCGAAAGTGGGGAGTTTCTTGCTTTTGAGACTACCGGCGTCG
>CANFOR010000177.1 GCA_947448675.1 Betaproteobacteria bacterium | reverse complement strand
GGTACAGGGCTCCAGCGTCTGCAAACTGTGGAGCTTAGCTCCCATGCGGTACACAGAACTGGCCAACCGACATCCAAGCGAGGCATTGGCCTTGGTGTTTGCATTGGGTGCAGTATTGTCTCTCAGGCATTCAAATAAACCAAAAAGTGTTGCCATCACCTAAGGCAGTGGTAGCGCCAACAGCGCACAATAGATCCAGCGCATTCCTTTCAACTTATGGCACAAAAAAACAGCAAATCTAAACGACCGCTACTGGCCTCACTCCGCAGCCTTTTTGGCGGCAGACCTGCATCCAACGCAGAAGATGAAAGTACAGCTGGCCTAACGCACATGGATGTTACGCGGCCAATGGTAGTGCAGCGGGAAGAAGCCAAAACCCTTAAGACAAACCAAGAGCAGCTTGTGTCTAACAAACCCACTGTACTGCGAGCGCAACGCGTCACCCGCCGCGAGCAAATGTTCCAGTTGGTGCGCGAGTCCATGGTTCGCTCTGGCGTTTTAACATCGGGTTATAAATTCAAAGTTCTGTCTTTAGACCAACAAGGTACCGGCTTTTTGGTCATGATGGATTTGGCGGCAGAGTTTGCGGGCGAAACGGAACGTTTGTCGGAAATCGAGGCCTTGATTGCGCAAACCGCAAAGCACCGCTACAACATAGCCGTGCAAGCCGTGTACTGGCGTTTTAGTGAGCATGTTGTCTTGGGTCGGCCTACCGCAAGGGCGGCTGATGGCTTACCACATGCTCAGGTCCAAGATGTTTCCGCCGCCAAAATAGCGAATCCAAAGCTGATTGAAATAAGTGTGCCAGCGTTAGCAAGCGCTAACGCTGTGCAGAGCACTGTGTCGACTAAATCCCGTTATGAACCTTTGCTAGAAGACGAGGTACTGGCATTCAAGCGCGCACTTGATAGTGGTGAACCAACCGTATTCAAAAAAGCAGCCACAGCAAAGGCAAATGGTTTGTTACTGACTGGGTTTGAAGAAACAGAGTTGGTAGATGAAAACGAAGGAATGCCGGCACTCAGTGCCACACAATACGGTGAATTACCGCTGCCTTAAAGCAGCCTAGTGCCCGGCAAAATCGACCAAGGTAAACAGCGCCAAGCCAGACTCGCGCAGACGTGCAGAGCCGCCCAGCTCGGGGAGGTCAACAATGGCAGCGCCTTCTATTACACTAGCACCAAGCTTTTCAATCAGTTTTTTGCCGGCCATCATGGTGCCGCCAGTGGCTATTAAATCGTCCATCAAGAGCACCCTGTCACCAGGCTTGACTGCGTCGGTGTGTAGCTCCACGCTAGCACTACCGTATTCGAGTTCGTAACTTTCTTCCACGGTGGTAAAAGGCAGCTTGCCTTTTTTGCGAATGGGTACAAAACCCACATTCAACTCGTAAGCCACAACGGCGCCCAAGATAAAACCGCGCGCATCCAATCCGGCCACAACGTCAGGCCGCACGTCCATATAGCGGTGCACAAAAGCATCGATCAAGACGCGAAACACTTTAGGGTGCTGCAACAAAGGAGTGATGTCGCGAAACTGCACCCCAGGCGAAGGCCAGTTGGGCACCGTGCGGATATGGCCCTTTAAATATTCGGAGGTGTTCAAGGTTTAGCCTTTAAGGATAGTTTGCTCAGCCAAGGCCAATGCTTCAGATGAACCCGAGAGTAGCAGAGTGTCGGCCGTTTGCAGCACTAGCGCATCGTTTGCCGGGCTGCTGGCGCCATTGGCGTGACGTACGCTCACAGCGCGCACATTGAAACTGGCCAGTGCCAGCGCGCCAAGAGTCTGGCCCGCTCTGCGCGAGGCCAGTGGCAGACTGACACTGGCCAGGCGTTCGTGTTGCAAGGCATCTGTACCGCCATCCGTAGAGCCATGGAAATAGCCACGCAGCAAGTTGTAGCGGGCATCGCGCTGGTCTTGCACCACGCGAATCACGCGCCGCATAGGCACGCCCA
The DNA here is from genome assembly GCA_947448675.1 of Betaproteobacteria bacterium. Lineage (GTDB taxonomy): Bacteria > Pseudomonadota > Gammaproteobacteria > Burkholderiales > Burkholderiaceae_C > CANFOR01. The sequence goes on along the minus strand of CANFOR010000177.1, from coordinate 3,889 downwards.
CCAGAGCCAGCGCATGGCTGGCCAGCATTAAGCTGCCTTCAATGGCCTCAGGCACCACTTCGGTCGCGCCAGCAGCGCGCAATCGCGCTAAATCGTGATCGTCTTGCGTGCGCACAATCACAGGAACTTGGGGTGCATGGCTGCGGGTGTGCGCTAATACTTTGAGTGCACTGGGCACTTCGAGGTAGGTAACCACCACCGCACTGGCGCGCGCCAGGCCCGCTGCCATCAAGGCAGGCAGGCGCACCGCATCACCAAAAACAACAGAGTCGCCCGCTGCGGCCGCTTGGCGCACGCGGTCGGGGTCAAGGTCAAGCGCGATGTAGGGAATACCTTCGCTCTCCAGCATACGTGCAAGGTTTTGCCCGCAGCGACCGTAGCCGCAAATAATCACATGTTTGCTGGCGTTGATCGATTTGCGTGCAATGCCAGTCATCTGCAAAGACTGTTGCAACCATTCACTGGACACCAGCTTAAGCACAATACGGTTGCTGTACATCACGATAAAAGGCGTGGCCAGCATAGACAGCACCATGCTGGCAAGAATGGGGTTAAAAAGATGTGGCGGCAGCAGACTGTTTTGCACGGTCAGCGTGAGCAAAACAAAACCAAATTCACCGGCCTGGGCCAAATACAGCCCCACACGCAGCGAAGTGCCTGGGCTGGCACCCAGGGCACGGGTGAGAACCGTCACGAGCAAGAGCTTAAAGCCAACCGGCAAAAAACACAGCAATAGCACCAAAGGCCAGTGCTGCCATACCAACTGTAGATTAAGAAGCATACCAATAGACACAAAAAACAAACCCAATAGAACATCATGAAAAGGTCGTATATCACTTTCAACTTGTTGCTTAAACTGGGTTTCAGAAATCAGCATACCAGCCATAAAAGCACCCAAAGCCAAAGACAGACCTGCAATCTCAGTGACCCATGCCAAACCCAATGTGATGAGCAAAAGGTTCAAGACGAACAGCTCTTCGCTCTTGCGCCGGGCCACCAAGGTAAGCCACCACCGCATCAAGCCTTGTCCGCCTGACAATAAAAGTGCTATCAATATACTAGCTTTCAACGCAGCCATGGCAAGCGCTGCAAGCAGTTTTTCAGGCGAAGAGCTCAGAGCAGGGATTAGCACCAAAAGCGGCACTACAGCCAGATCTTGGAAAAGGAGTACACCCATAATGCGCTTGCCATGTTCACTCTCCAACTCCAAGCGCTCATTCATCAACTTCACAACAATAGCGGTGCTGCTCATGGCCACGGTGCCCGACAAGGCCAAGGCAGTTTGCCAAGACATATGCCAAAGTGTTGGCGCCATAACAGAAAATGCCAAAGATGCAATAGTTGCGATGGCCATGGTAAAGAGCACTTGTAGCAAGCCCAAACCAAATACATGGCGGCGCATGGCGTGCAATTTAGGCAGGTTAAATTCCAGACCAATCACAAACATCAAAAACACCACGCCAAACTCACCCAGGTAGCCAATGCTCTGCGCGTCCTTTACCAGGGCCAGTGCGTGTGGCCCCAACAGCACACCCACCACCAGGTAGCCCAGCATCGGCGGCAGCTTCAGGCTGCGGCAGGCAACTACGCCCAACACCGCGGCCAGTAGGTAAAGTAGAGTGAGTGAGAGGGAGCCCATGCTGGAATGGTAGCGGATTGGTGTGGCCATGCCCGAGCGCCGTAAACGCCGCCAGTAGAAGACCAAATGTGGCCACAAGGCGCATAAATACAGCGTAGAGCGCTATACTTTTTGAAGTGAACAGAACGCGGCACAATGGCACCATGCCAGAGACCACCCATTCCGACCAATTGCTCAGCGAAGTAGCGGCCCTGCCGAACTTGCCAGGGGTGTATCGCTACTTTGACGCCGAGGGCACGGTGCTGTATGTGGGCAAGGCGCGCGACTTGAAGAAGCGGGTGTCAAGCTACTTCAGCAAAAACCATGGCGGCACGCGCATTGGCCATATGGTGAGCAAAATCGCGCGCATGGAGACCACGGCGGTGCGCTCAGAGGCCGAGGCCTTGATACTAGAGAACAACCTTATCAAGTCGCTCGCACCCAAGTACAACATTTTGTTCCGCGACGATAAGAGCTACCCGTACCTAAAAATTACGGCCAGCGTAGCTGAAAAAACCAGCGCTAAGGACAATGCACAGCAAAGCGCCAAAGAGGTTAATAAAAATGGCACGGGTAGTAACAGCGGCGCGGCATCGGCCAACCAGTTCTCGCGCGTAGCCTATTACCGCGGCGCAGTGGAAAAAAAGCACCATTACTTCGGCCCCTATCCCAGTGTGTGGGCGGTGCGCGAAGGTATTTTGCTGTTGCAAAAAGTCTTCAAGCTGCGCACTTGTGAAGACACGGTGTTCGCCAACCGTACACGGCCGTGTTTACTCTATCAAATCAAGCGTTGTTCGGGGCCTTGCGTAGGCCACATCAGCGCTGCAGACTATGCGCAAGATGTGCTGCACGCTCAGGCGTTTTTGCAGGGCGAGACCGAGTCCATCATGCGGGTGCTGCAAGCGCGCATGATGGCCCATGCCGACAAGCTCGAATTTGAACAAGCCGCCGAACTGCGCAACCAAGTTGCTGCGCTGTCTAACGTGTTGCACCAGCAGTCGATGGAAACCGGGGGCGACAAAGACGTCGACATTTTGGCCGTCAAGCTGCACGGTGGCCGGGCCTGCGTCAACCTGGCCATGGTGCGCGGCGGCCGACATTTGGGCGACCGGCCTTACTTCCCCACCCATGTAGACGAGGCCTCGGCCCTGCATGCGGCCAGCTTGAACGATGAGGGCAGCGCTGCACCCACCGACTCTGCGAGCGCAGAGCAGCCCGAACAACAAGTTGAAGTGCAAGTGTTAGAAGCCTTCATGGCCCAGCACTACCTGGGCGTGCCGGTGCCGCCCTTGCTGATTACCAGCCACTCCGCGAGCAAGGCTTTGATCGAGGCGCTCATTGAGCAAAGCGGCAACAAGATCCACGCCGTGCACAACCCGCGCGAGCAGCGCCGCGTGTGGTTGGAAATGGCGCAAAAAAATGCCGATCTGCAGTTGGCCCGCCTGCTGGCCGAAGAGGGCTCGCAGCAGGCCCGTACCCGCGCCCTGGCCGAAGCGCTGGAGCTCAAGCAAGACGATTTGGCCACTTTACGCATCGAATGCTTCGACATCTCGCACACCGCGGGCGAGTCCACACAAGCCTCCTGCGTGGTGTTTGAACAGCATAAAATGCAAAGCGCGCAATACCGGCGTTTTAGCATCCACGACATCACCCCCGGCGATGACTACGCCGCCATGCGCCAGGTGCTCACGCGGCGCTATAGCAAGCTGGCCGAGGCCAGCAAAAGTGGCCTCGCGCGCCTGCCCGACCTGGTTTTGGTGGACGGTGGCAAGGGGCAGGTGAGCATGGCGCGCGAGGTGTTTGCCGATCTGGGCCTGGACTTGTCGCTCATTGTCGGCGTGGAAAAGGGCGAAGCGCGCAAAGTTGGTTTAGAAGAACTGGTGTTTGCCGATGGGCGCGAGAAAATCTACCTCGGCAAAGACTCCGCGGCGCTGATGCTGGTGGCGCAGATTCGCGACGAAGCGCATCGCTTTGCCATTACCGGCATGCGCGCCCAGCGTGCCAAGGTTCGCGTGGGTGGAAGCAAGCTGGAAGACATCCCTGGCATTGGCCCCAAACGCCGCGCCGCTTTGCTGCAACGCTTTGGCGGCGTACGCGGCGTCGGCAATGCAGGTGTGGAAGACATCGCCAATGTCGACGGCATCTCGCGCGAACTGGCCGAAGAAATCTACCGCGCCTTGCACTAAAGCTGCACCAGCGCGGCTGGGCGGCGTTTCCCATGCCAGAATCGGGCATGTTCCTGACCATCCCCACCATCTTGACTTGGACGCG
>CANFOR010000176.1 GCA_947448675.1 Betaproteobacteria bacterium | reverse complement strand
GGTGCTCTCGCCCGTGGCGCACGGCGAGCTGATCGGCGAGGGTATTGATCGCGCCGCGATTTTGGCCGCGCACGGCGTGGTGGCGGTGTTCACCGCGCAAGACATTCCGGGCGAAAACAACTGCGGCCCCATCATCCACGACGACCCGTTTTTGGCCACAGGCAAGGTCGAGTTTGTCGGCCAAGCCGTGGCCGTGGTGGTAGCGCGCAACATGCTCTACGCTCGCGAGGCCGCTAAAAAGGCCAAGGTCTTGGTAAAAGAGCTGCCCGCTATTCTCACCATCGACGAAGCCATGGCACAAAACAGCTTCATCATGCCGCCCAAGGGCATCACGCGCGGCCAGCCACTGGAGGCCATTGCCAGCGCGCCGCATAGCTTGAAAGGCCGCACCGAATGCGGCCAGCAAGAGCAGTTCTACCTAGAGGGCCAAATCACCTACGCCGTGCCGCGCGAAGACGGCCAGCTCACGCTCTACGTGAGCACCCAGCACCCCGACGGCAACCAGCGCGAAGCCGCTGCCGCGCTGAACCTTTCCACCAAAGATGTCGAAGTGATTTGCCGCCGCATGGGCGGTGCGTTTGGCGGCAAAGAAGGCAATGCCAGCATCTTCAGCCAAAGTGCTGCGCTGGCAGCCTTTAAGCTGCAGCGGCCCGTGAAGCTGCGTGTCAACCGCGACGACGACATGATGATCACCGGCAAGCGCCACGACTTTCGCATCGACTACGAAGCTGGTTTTGACGACGCCGGCCGCATCTTGGGCATCGACGTGGTGCTGGCCAGCCGCTGCGGCTACAGCACCGACTTCTCGGGCCCGGTGAACGACCGCGCCGTGCTGCACATCGACAACTGTTACTACCTGCCCCACCTGCGCATCGTCAGCCACCGCTGCAAAACCAATATGCAATCGGCCACAGCCTTTCGCGGTTTTGGCGGGCCGCAAGGCATGTTTGGCATCGAAACCGTGATCGAGCAAATTGCCAACAAGCTGGGGCTGGACCCGCTGGACGTGCGTCGCGCCAACCTCTACCAAGACCCGGCAGTTTCTGGCGACCCGGCCAGCATGACGACCCAGTACAACCAGCCAATTGAAGACTTCATTGCCGACCAAGTGATCGACCAGCTAGAGGAAGAGTCGGGCTACAAGGCGCGCAGAATAAGCGTAGAGAGCTACAATAAAAATAGCAAATACAAGAAACGTGGGCTCGCCTTGGTGCCGCTCAAGTTTGGCATTAGCTTCACAGCCACCATGCTCAACCAGGGTGGTGCGCTGGTCAACATTTACCAAGACGGCTCGGTCAGCGTGAACCACGGCGGCACCGAGATGGGCCAGGGCCTGAACACCAAAATGGCCCAGGTGGCGGCCGACGGTTTGGGCATTGCCCTTGGCTGTGTGCGCGTCACCGGAACTGACACGCAAAAGGTGCCCAACGCCTCGGCCACGGCGGCGTCGAGCGGGGCTGACATCAACGGCGCGGCCATCATGGACGCCTGCGCCAAGCTGCGCGCGCGGCTCGACGCCGTAGACGCGGGACGCAAATTACCGTGGAAAGAGCTGGTCAAACAAGCCTGGCTACAGCGCGTGAGCCTGTCGAGCACCGGCTTTTACATGACACCCGACATTCAGTACGACTTCAGCACCCTGCAGGGCCGAGCCTTCTACTATTTTTGTTACGGTGCCGCCGTGACCGAGGTGGAAATCGACACCCGCACTGGTGAGTGGTGGCTCAAGGCGGTGGACATCGTGCACGACGTGGGCCGCAGCATCAACCCCGCCATCGACAAAGGCCAAATCGAAGGCGCTTACGTGCAAGGCATGGGCTGGTTGACCATGGAGGAATGTGTGTGGGACCTGCGTGGTGACGCGCATGGGAATGGCCGCGGCAAGCTGCTCACCCACGGCCCCAGCACCTACAAAATCCCGGTGGCCAGCGACATCCCCGAGCACTTTAAGGTCAGCATGTTTGATGGCGAAAACATCAAACCCACGCCCTTTAAAAGCAAGGCCGTCGGCGAGCCACCGCTAATGCTGGCGCTGTCCACCTATTTTGCAATTCGCGATGCAGTAGCGGCCAGTGCGGGCCATAAAACGGTGGTGCACATGGACGCTCCGGCCACGCCCGAGCGCATTTTGCTGGCCTGCGAGGCCGCTAAAGCCCAGGCCTTGGCCGGGCGCTAGTGCGTCACTTGTGCGCCGCTAAAAGCTACAGCTGGCCTTCGGTCAGGGTGTCGAGTTGGAACTTGCCGCTTTGGTCCCACAGCCAGGTGTCGGTATAGCTCACGCGGCCTAGGCGCGCAGGTGCTGGAAACGGTGCCGCTTGGCGCACCGTGCGTTCAATTTCGGCCACCACTTCGGGCGCTTGGCTGGGGGCGCGCAACCAGTTCAGGCTGGCAATGCGGCCTTGCGCGTCGATGTCGAGCTGCAGCACGGCCACGGCGTACAGCAGGGGCGGCATTTTGCCTTTGTAGACGCGGGCGCTGTTGTTGCGGTAGATGTGGCCAGCGGCGTCTTTACGGTAGGCCCGGGCGTCGGCTGCGTTGGATGGCGGCACATTGCTCACTGGAGGTGGGGGTGGCGCAACAGGCGGCGGTGGCGGTGCTGGAGCCGGGCGCGGTGGTGGCGCAGGAGCAGGGGGTGGGGGAGCCGGAGGTGGTGGTGCGGGCAAGGGGCGCGAGGCGCAACCTGCTATCAAAACTGCAGCGCTGGCAGCAAACGCAGCGAGTATGGCTGTGCGACGGTCGGTGGTGCGGCAGTCGGTGGTGGTGGGCATCTGGAGTCTCCTCGGGGTGTTGGATCGGGGCATACTGTGCGGGGGCTTTGCAAAATAATGCAAAGGCATTGTGCCCGCATTTGGCGAAGGCAAAAAAACGCAGAGGGCAACAGTTTGTGAGTGCGCTTGATGAATTGATAAACCGGCTTGCCAGCGAGCCCGCTGTGCTGGTGAGCGTGGCGCGCAGCCAAGGCTCGGTGCCGCGCGAGGCCGGGGCCTGGATGGCGGTGTTGGCCAGCGGCGTCCTGGGCACCATTGGCGGCGGGCATTTGGAGCTGCAGGCCATAGCGGCGGCCCAGGCGCGCCTCAAAGTCCTACCCAAAGCCCAACCCAAAGCCCTTGAGCCCTTTGAAACACCCCTTAAAACGCCTTTTGGCGGGCTTTTGCAAGCCGACCAAGGCCACGGTAGCCCCGAGCCGTTCGAGCGGCCTGTTGGCGCGCAGGCTGAGGTGCTGCGCTACCCCCTGGGGCCCAGCCTGGGCCAGTGCTGCGGTGGCGTGGTGTTCTTGCGCTACGAATGCGTGCAAGCCAGTGACCGCGCCACGTTGGCCGCGCGCCTGCGCGCTCCGGCCCAGCCCTTGGCCTTGTTTGGCGGTGGCCATGTGGGAAAAGCCTTGGTGCAGGTGCTGGGCCACTTGCCCTACGCCGTGCGCTGGGTGGACAGCCGCGATGAAATTTTCCCCAGCCGCGTGCCCGCCAATGTGCAGTGCGAACACTCAGACCCCGTGCAGGCCGCCGTGCGTGAGCTGGCCAGCGGCGCGCAAGTGCTCATCATGAGCTTTAGCCATGCCGAAGACTTAGACGTGGTAGCCGCCTGCCTGCAGCGCCAGCGCGACCGCGCCGATTTGCCCTACGTTGGCCTGATCGGCAGCGCCACCAAGTGGGCGACCTTCCAGCACCGCCTGGCCGAGCGCGGTTTTACGCCGCAAGAATGCGCCCACATCACCTGTCCGATTGGCGTGCCCGGCATTGCGGGCAAAGAACCCGAAGTGATTGCCATCGCCGTGGCGGCACAGGTATTGCAAGCGCGGGTGTTGCAGCCCGCAGCCGTTGCATAAAATTTGCCGAACATTCCAACAAAAAAAACGGAGTCTGCATGGAAAGTTATTTGCTCGACTGGGCCAACCTGCTTTTGCGTTGGGTGCACGTCATCACCGCCATTGCCTGGATTGGCTCCTCGTTTTACTTTGTTTTCTTAGACAACAACCTGATCAAACCACAGTCGCCCGACCTGCTCGAAAAGGGCGTTGACGGCGCGCTGTGGGCCGTGCACGGCGGGGGCTTTTACAACCCGCAAAAATACATGGTGGCACCGAAAAAAATCCACACCCATTTGCATTGGTTTTATTGGGAGAGTTACTCCACTTGGCTGAGCGGTTTTGCGCTGTTCACCGTGTCTTACTTGTGGAGCGCGGGCAGCTACTTGGTCGACAAGTCGTTGATGGACTGGCAGCCCGGTGCGGCCATCGCCGTGGCCTTGTCGTTTTTGGTGTTGTTTTGGATGCTCTACGACGCCATTTGCCAGCTCTTTGGTTTTCGCAAAAACGGCGACGCCATCGTCGGTGGTTTGCTGTTGGTGGTGCTGTGCGCCGCTTCCTGGTTGGCCTGCCACTGGTTTGCCGGGCGTGCGGCGTTCTTGCTCATCGGCGCGATGCTGGCCACGGCCATGAGCGCCAATGTATTTTTTTGGATCATCCCCGGCCAGCGCAAAGTCATCGCGCAAATGGCAGCGGGCACGGCAGTCGACCCGGTGCACGGCAAGCGTGCCAAACAGCGCAGTGTGCACAACACTTACTTCACCCTGCCGGTGCTGTTTGCCATGCTCAGCAACCACTACAGCTTTACCTACAGCCACCCGCACAACTGGCTGGTGCTGGTGCTGATGATGCTCGCCGGTGCCTTGGTTCGCCAGTATTTCGTGATGCGCCACGGCTACCGCCTGGGCCGTAACCGCAATCCCTTGCCCTACGCGCTGGCGGGCGCAGCGATCGTCTTGGCCTTGATCGTGGCACTCAAGCCGCAGCCACCGCTGGCGCATGTGGGTGGTGCTGCAGGTGGTGCTGTCGATGCTATAAATTCAGTAGCTGGTAACGCAGTATCGGCGAGCGCTGCGGGCACTTTTGGCAGCCAAAACCCGGCGGCAAGCAACTTCCAAGCGGTGCAGGGCATCATCAGCCAGCGCTGCACCCTGTGCCACGGCCCACAAGTGCAAATGAAGAACCTGCGCCTGGATTCACCCGCGCAAATCCAGCTGCATGCCCAGGCCATTTACCAACAGGTAGTGCTCAGCAAAGTGATGCCGATGAACAATGCCACGCAAATCACCGAGGCCGAGCGCGCGGCCATTGGTGCTTGGTTTATGCAAGGTGCCAAAGCTCCCTAAGAGCCGCTAAGAAAGCCAGTCAAGCCGTTATTCCAACTTGCCCATGCGCTGCACCACCTCGGCCATAGCGCGCGCGTCATGCTGCACGTATTTGTCAAACTCGGCAGCGTCTTGGTAGAGCACTGGGCTGCCCGCGCTGGCAATGACCTCGCGCACTTTGGGGTCCAGCGCGGCGGCTTTGGCGGCGGCGCGCAGGCGCTGGGCAATCGGCTCGGGCGTGGCCGCTGGCACAAACAGGCCCGACCATTGCGCGTATTCTGCGGCGATGCCGCTGTCTTTCAGGCTGGGCACATCGGGCAGGGCGGCCAGGGGCCCGTGGCCCCAATGCGCCAGCGCGCGCAGCTTGCCCGCTTTGATCTGCTGTAGCACCGTGGCCGGGCCGGACGACACTGCGTCGATCTGCCCGCCCAGCAAGGCCACCACCGCAGGCGCTGCGCCGGTAAAGGGGATGTGGGCCATTTTGATGCCCGCGCTTTGCGCCAAGATTTCCATCGGCACATGCATGGTGCCGTAATTGCCCGAACTGCCGTAGTTGAGTGCACCGGGGCGCTTGCGCGCGTCGTCAACAAACTGCTGCAGCGTCTTCCAGGGCGCGTCGGCGCGCACCACCAGCACCGTGGGGTCGGCGGTGTAACGCGCCAGCGGGCGCAGGTCGCTCAAGGCATAGCTGGGCGCGCGGCCCAGCACCAGGTCGGCCTGCGGAATCACCGTGAAGGACGAGAGCGCCAGCAGCAGG
>CANFOR010000175.1 GCA_947448675.1 Betaproteobacteria bacterium | reverse complement strand
GCGCACCGAGACAGCGCAAACTTTATTGACAGAAAGTAACTATGTTCTTACCTGATTGGAACGTGCTCAACGTAGCCATTGACTGGCTCGGCCACGGACTGTGGAATTTGGCTTGGTGGCAAGTGGCCATCTTCACCTTGGTGGTGACGCACCTCACCATTTGCAGCGTGACGATTTTCGTGCACCGTGCGCAGTCGCACCGTGCTCTTGAACTGGGGCCGATCCCCTCGCACTTCTTTCGCTTTTGGCTCTGGCTTACCACCGGCATGGTAACTAAAGAGTTTGTCGCCGTACACCGCAAACACCACGCCAAAGTAGACACCGAAGAAGACCCTCACAGCCCGCAAACCCGTGGCATTAAAAAGCTGCTGTTAGAGGGTACCGAGCTCTACCGTACCGAATCGAAAAACATGGAGACCATGGCCAAGTTCGGCTCGGGTACCCCCGACGACTGGATCGAGCGCAACCTCTACACCCGCTACAGCTGGCAGGGCGTGGGTGTGATGATGATCGTCGACTTGGCCTTGTTTGGTGCTCTGGGCTTAGCGGTTTGGGCCGTGCAAATGGCCTGGATCCCCGTGATGGCTACCGGCATCATCAATGGCATTGGCCACTACTGGGGCTACCGCAATTTTGAGTCGCCAGACGCCAGCACCAATGTCAGCCTGTGGGGCATCCTCATCGGCGGCGAAGAGTTGCATAACAACCACCACACCTACCCCACCTCGGCGCGCTTCTCGGTCAAGCCCTATGAGTTTGACATTGGTTGGATGTATATCAGCTTGATGCAAAAAATCGGTTGGGCCACCGTGAAAAAAGTGCCACCCAAACTGCAGTGGGGCGACGTACAACCCGTGGCTGATGCCAAAACCCTAGAGGCCGTGATTGCGAATCGCTACGAAGTCATGGCCCGCTATGCACGTGAAATGCGCAGCGCTTGCCAAGCAGAGTTGGCTGTACTCAAGGCCCAGCAAGGCGATTTGTCTGCACTGAAATTGGCCAAGCGCTGGATGCATCGCGACGCCGACAAAATACCGGCTTCGGCCCAGCCGCATTTGGAATTGGCCCGCGCTGCCCACCCGGTGCTCGACAAAATGCTGACCATGCGCGAAGAGTTGCGTCAGCTCTGGCTCAGCACCACGCATTCACACGAGCAGTTGGTGGCCGAGTTGGTGGCCTGGTGCAAACGCGCCGAAGAGTCGCAGATTGCCGCCTTGCAGCAGTTTGCTTTGCGCTTGCGGGCAGTGAAGGCTTAAGTTCTTTTTCTGCGGGGGAACTGCCGCTCTATAAAACAGCTTCAATCGCGCCCCAAATGCCCCACAAAAAAGCCGCTCAGTGAGCGGCTTTTTTGTGGGGAAAAACTGTTTACTTCAGTTTGATTTCTTTGTATTCCACGTGCTTGCGAGCTTTGGGATCAAACTTCATGATCGCCATTTTCTCGGGCGTGGTTTTCTTGTTTTTGGTGGTCGTGTAGAAGTGACCGGTGCCAGCTGTAGATTCCAGCTTGATTTTTTCGCGTCCGCCTTTAGCCATGCTGATGCTCCTTAAATTTGTCCGCGTGAACGCATGTCTGCGAGCACGACATCAATGCCTTTTTTGTCGATCAGGCGCAGGCCTGCGTTGCTGATGCGCAGACGCACCCAACGGTTTTCGGTTTCGACAAAGAAACGACGGTATTGCAGGTTCGGCATGAACCGGCGCTTGGTTTTGTTGTTGGCGTGGGAAACATTGTTTCCCACCATCGGGCCTTTGCCCGTGACTTCACATACGCGTGCCATGAATGCACTCCATAAAACGGTGCGCTGCTGAAGCAGTGCACCTGACCTCGCCATATTTTTACCCGGTGGCGGTGAACCGGGTGCCCAAAGTAGGGCAGCCTTCAATTATAACCCGACGAAGCGGCGTGACCTAGGTTTCAATTCCAGCCCGCCACGGAACCGGCTCCACCGGGCCCTAGGCAAGGCCCTCTGAAGTGGGAGGCGGCCGCCGCTAGGCCGCTTCGGGGGTGGTCTCCAGGTACCTTTGCGCATCTAGGGCGGCCATGCAGCCGGTACCCGCACTGGTGATGGCTTGGCGGTAGATGTGGTCTTGCACGTCGCCTGCGGCAAACACGCCCGGCACGCTGGTCATGGTGGCAAAACCTTTCAGGCCGCTTTGGGTGACCAAGTAGCCACCTTCCATGGCCAGTTGGCCTTGGAAAATGTCGGTGTTGGGTGCATGGCCAATGGCAATAAAACAGCCCTTGAGCGCGAGATCTTCTGTGCTGCCATTGACGGTACTTTTGAGGCGAATACCGGTCACGCCGGTGGCGTCGCCTAGCACTTCGTCCAAGGTCTGGAAGGTTTTGAGAACGATCTTGCCAGCGGCCACTTTCTCCATCACCTTGTCGACCAAAATCGGCTCGGCTTTGAATTTGTCGCGCCGGTGTACCAGGTACACAGTATTGGCAATGTTCGACAAATACAAGGCTTCTTCTACTGCCGTGTTGCCACCGCCCACCACGCAGCAAATTTCGTTGCGGTAGAAAAAACCGTCGCATGTGGCGCAACCCGATACGCCTTTGCCCATAAATGCTGTCTCCGAGGGCAGACCGAGGTATTTGGCCGAAGCGCCGGTGGCAATGATGAGCGCGTCGCAAGTATATTGGCCACTGTCACCGGTGAGGGTGAAGGGGCGCTTGGACAAATCGACGGCGCTGATATGGTCGAAAATAATTTCGGTTTTAAAGCGTTCTGCGTGTTCTAAAAAGCGCTGCATCAGTTCGGGGCCTTGCACGCCGCCCACGTCGGCGGGCCAGTTGTCAACATCGGTTGTGGTCATCAACTGACCGCCTTGGGCAATGCCGGTAATGAGCACCGGGTTGAGGTTGGCACGGGCGGCATACACCGCGGCCGTATAACCGGCGGGGCCTGAGCCCAAAATGAGTACTTTGCTATGCTTCATAAGGGTGCCTGTAGGAGATTGCTGAGAAGTGTATGAAAATATGCGAATGTAAAGTCTGTGCCCAGAGCCTGTAGACTGTGCTGACCTTCATCGATCGACGCGTGCTGCAGTGGATTGCACGCCCCGATTGTAGGCAGGCCCAGTAGGCCCTGCTGAAGTGGTGTTTTGCTTGTTGAATAAAAAGAGGTTCCTATGTCGATGTTGTCTAACCTAGAGCTGATTCGCCGAGTTCCCCTGTTTTCCATGCTAACGGCGGGTCAAGCGGAGTCGGTGTCTGCTGCCGTGGTCAAGCGCCGTTTTAAGCGCGGTGAGACGGTGGTGGAGCAAAACAAAAAGTCCAATGCGCTGTTTATTTTGCTCACGGGCCGTGCCCGGGTAGTGACCACCGACGCCCGGGGCCGCGAAGTGATTTTGGCCACCCTGCAGCCGGGCGACTACCTGGGCGAGATGAGCCTGATCGACAACCAGCCGCATTCGGCTTCCGTCATCACCGAACTGCAAACTGACGTGTTGATGCTAGAGCGCGGCGAGTTTGCCCGCTGCCTGCCCGAAAACACCTCTATGGCCTATGCCGTCATGAAGGGCTTGGTACAGCGCCTGCGCGTGGCCGACCGCAAAATTGAATCCCTGGCCTTGATGGATGTTTACGGGCGCGTGGCGCGTTGCTTACTTGACGCCGCCAAACCCAATGATAAAGGCGAATTGCTGATCCGTGAAAAAGTCTCCCGCCAAGACCTGGCCAAAATGGTGGGTGCCTCGCGTGAGATGGTCAGCCGCGTGATGAAAGACCTCGAGCTGCGTGGCTTCATTGAAATACAGGCAGACGGCTCCACCCTGATGCGCGAACCCTTGGGCACACTGGGCTGATAGCCGCGCCCACCCAGCGCACACCCAGCGCGGTTTTTTTACTCTTGGCCCAGTTTGGGTCAAGGGCGTTTCGCCTTATGCTCCGGCATACCGTTTTGCCATGACTTTTTCACTCGATACCCTTCGCGCATCTTCCTCCTCGGACCGCAAACCCGGGGCGAATCGCTTCGCCCAAGAACTGGGCTTGACCGCAGCGGCGGTGGCCTTGCTCTTTGCTTGCATGGCCTTGGCCACTTATTCTGCGCAAGACGCGGCGTGGTCAACCTCGGGCACGGGCCTGGCCGCGCACAACTGGGGCGGGCGCTTGGGCGCTTGGTTGGCCGACGGGGCGTACTTTTTGCTGGGCTACTCTGCGTGGTGGGTGGTGTTGGCGGGTATGCGCTGGTGGTTCCGCGCCTTGGCGCAGTGGTTGCGTGCAGGCCATGGGCAGAGCAAAGCCGAGACCGCGCAGCCGCACCAACGCGCGCTATGGGTACTTGCTTTGCTGTGCTTGCTCTTGTCCAGTACCTCGCTGGAATGGAGCCGTTTGTACCGCTTTGAAGCCCATTTGCCGGGCTATGCGGGGGGTGTATTGGGTTGGTGGATTGGCCCACTGGGCACGCGTTGGATGGGTTTTACCGGGGCGGCTTTGGTTTGGATTGCGGTCTTGGTTTTGGCCATGTCCCAGGTATTGCGCTTTTCATGGTCTAGAGCGGCCCAGGGCATTGGCGCTTGGTTGGTGGCGCTGTTCGATTCCCTGCGTGAGAAGCGCGAAATTGCCGAAGACAAAGCCCTGGGCCTGCAAGCTGCGCGCGAGCGCGAAGAGGTGGTGCACGAAGAGCGCGTGGTGATTGAAGAGCAGCACCCCATACCCATGCAAATTGAGCCGGTTTTGCTCGACGTGCCCAAGAGTGAACGCGTCGCCAAAGAACGCCAAAAGCCGCTCTTCATGGACATGCCCGACAGCAAGCTACCGCAAGTGGATTTACTCGACGCCATGGACGGCAAAACGCGACAAGAATGCGTTGCGCCCGAGACGCTCGAGATGACTAGCCGCTTGATCGAGAAAAAGCTCAAAGACTTTGGCGTAGAAGTGCGCGTGGTGGCCGCTGCACCCGGCCCGGTGATTACCCGCTACGAGATCGAACCCGCTACGGGCGTGAAGGGTTCGCAAATTGTCGGCCTGGCCAAAGACTTGGCGCGCTCGCTGAGCTTGGTATCGATTCGCGTGGTCGAGACCATCCCTGGCAAAAACTTTATGGCGTTGGAGCTGCCCAATGCGCGCCGCCAGTCTATTAAGTTGAGCGAAATTTTGGGCTCGCAAACCTATAACGAAGCCAAGTCCATGCTGACCATGGGCCTGGGCAAAGACATCGCGGGCCAAGCCATTGTGGCTGACCTGGCCAAGATGCCGCACTGCTTGGTGGCGGGCACCACCGGCTCGGGCAAATCGGTCGGCATCAATGCCATGATTTTGTCGCTTTTGTACAAAGCCGAAGCGCGTGACGTGCGCCTGCTGCTGATCGACCCGAAGATGCTCGAGATGAGCGTGTACGAAGGCATTCCGCACCTGCTGGCCCCGGTGGTCACCGATATGAAGCAAGCCGCGCACGGCCTGAACTGGTGCGTGGCCGAGATGGAGCGGCGCTACAAATTGCTGAGCAAGCTGGGGGTGCGTAACCTGGCGGGCTACAACAGCAAGATCGACGAGGCCAAGGCGCGCGGCGAATTCATCTACAACCCCTTTAGCTTGACACCCGAGCAGCCCGAGCCGCTGGAGCGCGTGCCGCACATCGTGGTCGTCATCGACGAGCTGGCCGACCTGATGATGGTGGTTGGCAAGAAGATCGAAGAGCTGATCGCCCGCCTGGCGCAGAAGGCGCGCGCGGCGGGCATTCACCTGATCTTGGCGACCCAGCGGCCCAGTGTAGACGTGATTACTGGCCTCATCAAAGCCAATATCCCCACCCGCATCAGCTTTCAGGTGAGCAGCAAGATTGACAGCCGCACCATTCTCGACCAAATGGGCGCTGAGGCCCTGTTGGGCATGGGTGACATGCTCTACATGCCCAGCGGCACTGGCCTGCCGATTCGCGTACACGGCGCTTTTGTTAGCGACGAAGAGGTGCACCGCGTGGTGGCCTACCTCAAGCAGCAGGGCGAGCCCAACTACATTGAAGGCGTTT
>CANFOR010000174.1 GCA_947448675.1 Betaproteobacteria bacterium | reverse complement strand
TGCGGTGCCGCAAGAGGTGTGCGCGTCGGCCGATGCGGCCATTAGGGTGGTCTGCTCGCCTTTTCCGGCCACTCGTGCCTTCATGATGCTGGTGGCGGTGGTGATGCTGGTCTCGGTTTGGCTGCTGCTCACGCGCACGCGCATTGGCTTGGTGATCCAAGCGGCGCTGACCCACCCCGACACGGTAGAGGCTTTGGGCCACAACGTACCGGCCATTTTTATGCTGGTGTTTGGCGCAGGCGCAGGTTTGGCAGGCTTGGCGGGGGTAATTGGTGGCAGCACCTATTTAACTGAGCCGTCGATGGCGGCCACCGTGGGTTCGGTGATTTTTGTGGTCGTGGTGGTGGGTGGCATGGGTTCTTTGTCGGGCGCATTCTTGGCCTCGCTGCTGATTGGCGTGATCCAAACTTTTGCCGTGGCCTTTGATTACTCTTTTGCCAGTTTGGCCCAACAATTGGGCCTGCATTTGGGCGATGCCAGCAAGGCCAACTCGCTGGTCAAACTCACGCTCTCGCAGGTGGCGCCGATCTTGCCATATTTGTTCTTGGTGCTTATTTTGATCTTCAGGCCCAAGGGCTTGCTGGGCAAGCGAGAGGGTTAGCATGCTGCAGTCGGTAAAAGCTTTCAACACGGGTCGTTGGATTATTTGGGGCTTGTTTGCCCTGGTTTTAGCCCTGGCGCCTCTGGTGTTCACCAGCAGCCTGTCGGTGACCATGCTCTCGCAAATGGGCATTGCCATCATTGCCTGCTTGTCGTACAACATGCTCTTGGGGCAGGGCGGCATGCTCAGTTTTGGCCATGCGGTTTACACCGGCTTGGGCTCTTATATTGCAATCCACGCACTCAATAGTATTGCCAGTGGCGCTTTGCCTATTCCCGTATCTAGCATTCCCTTGGTGGGCGGTTTGGCCGGAATGTTTTTTGCAGCGCTGTTTGGCTATGTGACCACGCGCAAAGCGGGCAATACCTTTGCCATGATTACCCTGGGCTTGGGCGAGTTGGTGTTTGCCATGTCGTTGATGATCCCCGAATTTTTCGGCGGTGAGGGCGGCATATCGGGCAACCGTGTGGTGGGCAAAGCAGTTTGGGGCATAAGCTTTGGCCCACCGATCCAGGTCTACTACCTGATCGCGGTCTACACCTTTGTCGCCGTGGCCTTGATGTTTGCCTTTACCCGCACGCCCCTGGGGCGCATGCTGAACGCCGTGCGTGACAACCCCGAGCGGGTGGAATTTGTGGGTTACAACACCCAACGGATTCGCTACACCGCTTTTATTATTGCGGGTTTTTTTGCGGGCATCTCGGGTGGATTGGGTGCTTTGACTTTCGAAATTGTCACCGCCGAGGTGGTGCACGCGGCGCGCTCAGGTTCTTACTTGCTGTTCACGTTTTTAGGCGGCGCTACATTTTTCTTTGGCCCAATTATTGGGGCGATTTTGATGGTTTTAGCCTTTGTACTTTTTAGTGAATTCACCAAAGCTTGGCTGCTGTATCTGGGCCTGATTTTTATGTTTATGGTGATGTACGCTCCCGGCGGTATTGCCAGTTTAATCATGATGAATATGCGCGTCGCCGCCTTTGGCAAACTGCGTAGTTTGTGGAGCAGTTACCTGGCTTTGGCCATTACCGGGCTGATCGCCCTGACCGGTGCTGCAGCCATGGTGGAAATGGTCTACCAATTGCAGCTCGGCTCGGTGGACGGTAACAGCATTCGCTTCATGGGCACCGTGCTCAAGGCCAAGAGCGCCAGCAGTTGGCTGGGCGCAGGTGCGGTGCTCTTGGTGGGTTGGGGCTTGTTTGAAGTGGTACGTCGCCGCTTTGCATTGCAATGGGGAGCGATCCAAGAATTCATTGAAACCGAAACCAAGCGGAGGGAAGCGATATGACCATATCCCCTGCCTTAGAGTTAAAAAATTTGTGCAAAAATTTTGGCAAAACAGAAATCATTCGCGGCGTTAATTTGACCGTGGATGCAGGTGAAAGGGTGGCCATCATTGGCCCTAACGGCGCAGGCAAATCAACACTGTTTAACTTGATGAGTGGGCGCTTTGGAGCCAGCAGCGGTGACATACTTTTGCACGGCCAGCGCATTAATGGCCTGCGCCCGTTTGAAATTAACCGCATGGGCTTATCACGCAGTTTTCAAATCACCAATATTTTCCCCAAGCTCAGTGTGTTTGAAAACCTGCGCTGCGGCGTGCTTTGGAGCTTGGGCTACAAATACAGTTTTTGGAAGTTCCTGGCCAATTTGCACGATGCCAATGCCCGCGCTCAAGAGCTGATGCAGATGATCCAGCTAGATAAAAAGCACGACGTCTTGGCCGTCAACCTGACCTATGCCGAGCAACGCGCGCTCGAGATCGGCATCACCATCGCAGGTGGCGCCAGCGTGGTCTTGCTCGACGAGCCTACAGCGGGCATGAGCAAGTCTGAGACCACGCGCTTTATTAGCCTCATCAAAGAAGTCACGCTGGGCAAAACTCTGCTCACGGTGGAGCACGACATGGGCGTGGTGTTTGGTTTGGCCGATCGCATTGCGGTTTTGGTCTATGGTGAAGTCATCGCCTTTGACACCCCTGAAGCCGTGCGCGCCAACCCGCGCGTGCAAGAGGCTTATCTTGGCTCCTCGGTGGCCGATGCACAGGCCGGAGCCCACTGAACATGCCCTTACTTGAAGTGAAAAACCTGCATGCTTTTTACGGCAAAAGCCATGTACTGCATGGCGTAGATTTGTCGGTGGGCGAGGGTGAAATTGTGGCCCTGTTGGGCCGCAACGGCTCGGGCCGCTCGACAACGGCCAAAGCCATCATGGGCATGGTCGAATGCCATGGCTCGGTGCAATGGAAGGGCCGCGAAGCCCTGGGCCGCAAAGCCTATGAAATCGCCCATATGGGGATCGGTTATGTGCCCGAAAACCGCGACATTTTCCCCAAGCTCACGGTGCACCAAAACCTGCTGCTCGGCCAAAAAGGCAAGGGCAAGGGCGCGCGCTGGGGTTTTGACGACATGTACAGCATGTTCCCGCGCCTGCTGGAGCGCCAGCACACCGAGGCGGGCGTGCTCTCGGGCGGTGAGCAGCAAATGCTGACCCTGTGCCGCACCCTGATGGGTGACCCCGACCTGATCATCATCGATGAGCCCACCGAAGGCTTGGCACCGAAAATCGTCGAGCAGGTGGGGCAGTATTTGCAGACCCTCAAAGCCAAAGGCATTTCGGTCTTGCTGATTGAGCAAAAGTTAACCATTGCCATGGCCATTTCTGACCGCACTTTGGTCATGGGCCACGGCAGCATCGTCTACCAAGGCACGCCGCAAGACCTGCGCGGTAACGCTGCCATTCGCAAAGAATGGCTTGAGGTGTAGCATGCGCAAATGCCTTGTCTCGGCTGAGACAAGTGCTGGCTGCAGCGTCACATGGCGCGGCTAGAATGGAAAAGAACGACCGTACTATTTTGTAGATTATTGGAGCACCCCATGAGCGCTGATTACCAAGTCCACGGCGATGTAGCCGTCATCACCCTGAACAACCCGCCTATCAACGGTTTGGGGCTGGCTACGCGCATCGGCATTACCGATGGCCTGGCCAAGGCCAATGGCGATGCGGCTGTAAAAGCCATCGTGCTGACCGGCGCGGGCAAAGCCTTCTCGGGCGGTGCCGACATCAAAGAGTTTGGCACCCCCAAAGCTTTGCAAGAGCCCAATTTGCTGAGCGTGATTGTGGCCATTGAAAACTCCGCCAAACCCGTTGTGGCCGCTATGCATTCGGTAGCAATGGGCGGAGGCCTGGAGCTCGCTCTGGGTTGCCACTACCGCATTGCTGCGCCGGGCTGCAGCGTCGCGCTGCCCGAAGTCAAACTGGGGTTGATCCCCGGCGCAGGCGGCACCCAGCGGCTGCCGCGCGTGTTGGGCGTAGAAGCCGCGCTGAACATGATCGTCAGTGGCGAGCCGGTCAAAAGCGAAATGCTGGCCATGCTACCCGGTCAAAAACTGTTCGACAAAATGGCGGTTTCTGCTGAGAGCCTTGCGGCTGAGGCCCTGGCGCTGGCCCAAGATGTGGCCGCCAAACATGCAGATGGTTCGCCCCTGCCGTTGGTGCGTAACCTGCCCTGCAAACACCCGATGGGCGACGCCTATTTTCAGTTCACGCGCAATATGGTGGGCGGCATGTCGAGGAACTACCCCGCGCCGCTCAAGTGCATTGAAGCGGTCGAAGCCGCCACCCAAAAGAAGTTTTCCGACGGAATGCTGTTCGAGCGCGAACTCTTCATCAACCTGATGTGGACGCCCGAGTGCCGCGCCCTGCGGCACTTGTTCCAAGCTGAACGCGCTGCATCGAAAATACCGGACGTGGGCGCCGATATTGCTTCGCGCGCTATAAAATCTATAGCAGTCATTGGTGCGGGCACCATGGGTGGCGGCATTTCGATGAACTTTTTGAACGCCGGCATCCCCGTCAAAATGCTCGAGATGAAGCAAGAGGCTTTGGACCGCGGCGTGGCAACGATACGCAAAAACTACGAAGCCCAAGTCAAAAAAGGCAAGCTCAAACAAGACAAGTACGAGGAGCGCATGGCCCTGCTCAGCACCACGCTGAGCTACGCCGACTTGAAAGACGCCGACATGGTGATCGAAGCCGTGTTTGAAGAAATGGGCGTGAAAGAAGCCGTGTTCAAACAGCTCGACGCCGTGATGAAGCCTGGCGCGATTTTGGCCAGCAACACCTCGACGCTCGACGTCAACCAGATTGCGAACTTCACAAAGCGCCCGCAAGACGTGGTGGGCACGCATTTCTTCAGCCCGGCCAATGTGATGAAGTTGCTCGAAGTGGTGCGCGGCGAAAAAACCGCCAAAGACGTGTTGGCCACGGTCATGGCCCTGGGCAAAAAGATCAAAAAAACCTCGGTGGTCTCGGGCGTGTGCGACGGTTTTATTGGTAACCGCATGATCGAGCAGTACAGCCGCCAAGCAGGCTTTTTGCTCGACGAGGGCTGTACGCCTGCACAAGTAGACAAAGCCATGGAAAAGTTCGGCATGGCCATGGGTCCGTTCCGCATGGGTGACTTGGCTGGCAATGACATCGGCTGGGCCATTCGCAAGCGCCGCGCACAAGAGCGCCCCAACATGCTCTACAGCCGCAGCGCCGACAAGCTCTGCGAGTTGGGCCGCTTTGGCCAAAAAACCAATGCCGGTTGGTACGATTACGTGGCGGGCAAGCGCGATGCCATCCCCAGCAAGCTGGTCGAAGACATGATTGCCGAGCACCGCAAATCTTTGGGCATCACGCCGCGCAAAGTCGCCGACGAAGAAATCGTGCAGCGCTTGGTGTATTCACTCGTCAACGAAGCTGCGCACATTTTGGAAGAGGGCATTGCCAGCAAGGCCAGCGACATCGACATGGTCTACCTCACGGGCTATGGTTTTCCTATGTACCGTGGCGGCCCCATGCTCTACGCCGACCAAGTGGGCTTGTTTAACGTGGTGCAAAGCATGCACCGCTTTGCACAAAACCCGCATGACGATGCCAACTTTTGGAAGCCAGCACCGCTCTTGCAAAAATTGGTGACCGAAGGCAAAAACTTTAATTAAGCCAACACTCTGCGTGCATGCTGTGAATGTGCAATCATGATTAAAAAAATCGTTGTGGCTTTGCTTGCCTTGCTGCTGGTTTTGGCCTGTGTTTTGGGGTTCAATACTTGGCGCAAGGGTTCGCGCCAACTGGAAGTAGCGCCCCTGGCCCCATTGGCCGTAGACGAAGCGGGAGTGGTGCAGCGCCTGGGTGAAGCCGTGCGGTTTCGCACCGTGTCTTCGCGTGAAGACGCCAAGCTGAATGCTGACCAGTACCAAGCCTTGCAGCAATTTTTGGTCGTGCGCTTTCCGCGCGTGCATGCGGTGATGAAGCGCGAAGTCATGGACAACATGAGCGTGTTGATGACTTGGCAGGGCAGCCAGGCCAGCGCCAAACCCATCATGCTGATGGCCCACCAAG
>CANFOR010000173.1 GCA_947448675.1 Betaproteobacteria bacterium | reverse complement strand
GTGTTAACCGTGCGCACCACAGGCTTTGACCCGGCAGCGCTCGCCGATACTGCGTTGGCAGCTATTGAAACTGTAGCACCTGTAGCCGACAGCGGCGCCAGCAGCTTCATGGGCAGCGAGATCGCCAAGAACGACCGGCCCGAACTCACCGCCGCGAAAATCATCGTCTCGGGTGGCCGCGCGCTGGGCAGCTCGGAGAAGTTCAACGAGGTCATGACGCCCTTGGCCGACAAGCTCGGCGCCGCCATGGGTGCCAGCCGCGCAGCGGTAGACGCAGGCTACGCGCCCAACGACTGGCAGGTCGGCCAAACCGGCAAAATCGTTGCGCCCCAGCTCTACGTAGCATGCGGCATCAGCGGCGCGATCCAACACTTGGCCGGCATGAAAGACAGCCAGGTCATCGTCGCCATTAACAAAGACGAAGCAGCGCCGATCTTCTCGGTGGCGGATTACGGCCTTGTGGCAGATCTGTTTACTGCAGTGCCGGAACTTGTGGCCGCGCTTTAAAAAATTCGGAGACAAGGACGCAAAAACGACGTGAAGGATACAAAAGTAAAAACCAAATTTGGTTTTTGGCTCGGCTGTTCTTTCGCGTCCTTTGCGAGTTTTTGCGCCCTTTGCGTCCGGCTATTCAGCAGTTTGGTATTTTTAGGAGACACCCATGAGCTACAAAGCCCCCGTTAAAGACATGCTGTTTGGCATTCAGCACCTTGCCAACATCGACGCTATCGCCCAGCTGCCTGGCTTTGAAGATGCGGGCTTGGAGACTGCGCAGGCGGTGCTCGAAGAATGCGCCAAGTTCAACGAAGCGGTGGTGGCCCCGCTCAATTGGGAGGGTGACAAAAACCCTTCGAGCTGGAAAGACGGCGTCGTTACCACCACACCGGGCTTTAAAGAGGCGTTTAAGCAGTACGCCGATGGCGGCTGGCAGGGTTTGCAGCACCCGACCGATGTGGGCGGCCAAGGCCTGCCCAAGACCATTGGTGCGGCCTGCGGCGAAATGCTCAACTCGGCCAACATGAGTTTTGCGCTGTGCCCGCTGCTAAGCGACGGCGCGATTGAAGCCTTGTTGACGGCAGGCAGCGATGAGCTCAAGGCCGTCTACCTTGAAAAGCTGGTCAGCGGCCAATGGACGGGGACCATGAACTTGACCGAGCCGCAGGCGGGCAGCGACCTGGCCCTGGTGCGCACCCGCGCCGAGCCACTGGCCGATGGCAGCTACAAAATTTTTGGTACCAAGATTTTCATCACCTATGGTGAGCACGACATGGCGGAGAACATCGTCCACCTGGTGCTGGCTCGCGTGCAGGGCGCGCCCGAGGGTGTGAAGGGTATTAGCCTGTTTGTGGTGCCCAAGTTCATGGTGGGCAAAGACGGCAGCCTGAGGGCGCGCAACGACGTGCATTGCGTCAGCATCGAACACAAAATGGGCATCAAAGCATCGCCGACTGCCGTGCTGCAATACGGTGACCACGGTGGCGCTGTGGGCTACTTGGTGGGCCAAGAAAACCGCGGCCTAGAGTACATGTTCATCATGATGAATGCCGCGCGCTACGCCGTGGGCATGCAGGGCATTGCGGTGGCAGAGCGCGCCTACCAAAAGGCTGTGCAGTTTGCCAAAGACCGCGTGCAAAGCCGGCCGGTGGACGGCAGCATGAACACCAGTGCGCCCATCATCCACCACCCGGATGTGAAGCGCATGCTGATGACCATGCGCGCCTACACCGAGGGCTGCCGCGCCATGGCCACGGCCGCTGCGGCGGCCTACGACGCGGCCCACCACCACCCCGACGCCGACACGCGCAAGCAGAACCAGGCTTTTTATGAGTTCATGGTGCCCTTGGTCAAGGGCTATAGCACCGAGATGAGTTTGGAGGTCACCTCCCTGGGCGTGCAGGTGCACGGCGGCATGGGCTTCATCGAAGAGACTGGCGCGGCCCAGTACTACCGCGACGCCAAAATTTTGACCATCTACGAAGGCACCACAGCCATCCAGGCCAATGACCTCGTGGGCCGCAAAACTGCACGCGACGGTGGGCAAACCGCCAAAGCCATCGTGGCGCAGATCGAAGGCACCGAGGCGGCTTTGCAGGTTAGTGCTACGCCCGATGCGCTGGCTGTTTTGAAACGCCTTAAGGCCGCGCGCTTAGCTTTGGTCGAGGTCATCGACTTCGTGGCAGGCAACACCAAAGCCAGTCCCAATGCGGTGTTTGCCGGCAGCGTGCCCTACCTGATGCTGGCTGGCAATGTGATGGCCGGTTGGCAAATGGCGCGCTCGCTCTTGGTGGCGCAAGGCCTGCTGACCCAGGGCGAAGATGCGGCCTTTATGCAAGCCAAAATCACCACCGCGCGCTTTTACGCCGACCACCTGCTGTGCAAAGCGCCGGGCCTGCGCGACAGCATCGTGGACGGCGCGGGCAGCGTCAACGGTTTGGCTTTAGAAGCCTTTTAAACAATTTTTACCTCTCATCAACCCGTGTAAAGGTGTTTCATGTCTAAGCTGCCACCCATTTTGCAAAACCTGCCCTTTCCCGTGATTGGCAGCCCGCTGTTCATCATCAGCAACCCCAAGCTGGTGATCGCCCAATGCATCAACGGCGTGGTTGGCTCCATGCCTGCGCTCAACGCCCGCCCGGCCGCGCAGCTCGACGAATGGCTGGCCGAAATTACCGAGGCCCTGGCCGCGCACGACCGCGCCCATCCTGAGGCCAAAGCCGCGCCTTTTGCCATCAACCAGATCGTGCACAAAAGCAATGACCGCCTGGAGCACGACATGCAGGTGTGTGAGAAGTACAAAGTGCCCATCGTCATCACCAGCCTGGGCGCGCGCGAAGACGTCAACAAAGGCGTGCAAGCCTGGGGCGGCATCACCCTGCACGACGTGATTACCAATGTGTTTGCGCACAAGGCGATCGAGAAGGGTGCCAATGGCTTGATCCCCGTGGCTGCAGGCGCAGGCGGCCACGCCAGCGTGAAGAGTCCGTTTGCGATGATTCAAGAGATCCGCGAGTGGTTTGACGGCCCAGTGGCGCTCAGTGGCTCCATCGCCTCCGGCGGCGCGGTACTGGCTGCGCAGGCCATGGGTGCAGACTTTGCCTACATTGGCTCGGCCTTCATCGCCACGCACGAGGCGCGCGCGGTCGAGGGCTACAAAGAGATGATCGTTGCCAGCAACTCCGACGACATTGTCTACAGCAACTTCTACACCGGTATCCACGGCAACTACCTCAAAGGCAGCATTCAAAACGCCGGTATGGACCCAGACCACCTGCCCGAGAGCGACCCCAGCAAAATGAACTTCGCCACCGGCGAGGGCAGCAACTCCGCCAAAGCTTGGAAAGACATCTGGGGCTGCGGCCAAGGCATTGGCGCGGTCAAAGAAATCACCAGCGCAGCCGAGATGATTGCAAAACTCAAGCGGGAGTATGCGCAGGCGCGGGCGCGGCTGGCGTTGTAAGCCTGTAACGCTGCTTTAGTGCGGCTTGGTTTGTGCGTTGTCATCGGCAGATGACCCGTACGACAAAGCCACTGCCCGTCCCCAGAAAACGCGGTACATAAAGACCGTATAGCCTGCAATCGCGGGCAGGGTGATGGCCACGCCCACCAGCAGCACCTGGAGGGCTTCGGTGGACACGGCTGCGTCCCAGACTGTCATGCGGCCGATCACGATGTCGGGGTAGATGCTGTAGGCCAGGCCCAAAAACGCCAGCACAAAGATCAGCACGGTGGCTACGAAAACGATCCAACCGTATCCCGCGCGCACCAGATGTGGGTTGTGCACTACGTGCCGAATGGCAAAGAAAGCCAGGGCACAGCACAGGGGCACGGGTGCCAGCAAGAATAGCTGGGGCGCACCAAACCATTTGCCTACGACCTCTGGGTTGACCAATGGCGTGGCCAGGGAGATGGCCACCAAGGCCATGCCCATGGGCCAGATCACACGGCGCGCGCAGGCTACCGCCAGTTCTTGCAAGAGGCCGTCTGTCTTCATGATGAGCCAGCCTGCGCCCAGCAACACGTAGGCCGCAGGCAAGGTGGCGGCAATGCCCAGGCTGAAAGCCAGGCCAAGCCAGTGAGAATCGAAACCCGTGATGTAGCTCCCCAGCATCCAGCCCTGGGCGGCGCTTGCCAGCAGCGAGCCGATGAAGAAAGCACGGTTCCAAAAAATTTTGTATTGCAGCGGTGCTTTGACCCGAAAGTCAAAAGCCACGCCGCGCAGGATCAAACCAATCAGCATCACTGCCACGGGCAAATAAAGAGCCTGCAAGACAATGCCATGCGCCATCGGAAAGGCCACGAGCAGCACGCCCACTCCCAGCACCAGCCAGGTTTCGTTGGCATCCCAAAACGGGCCGATGCTGGCGATCATCATGTCTTTGTGGGCCTCATCAGCCAGGGGCAACAGGAGGCCCACGCCGAGATCGTAGCCGTCCAAAATCACATAGACCAGCAGGGCCAGGCCCATCACAGCCATGAAGATCAAGGGCAGCAAGGTGCTCCAGCTGATGTTCATATGGCCTCCTTCGCTGTGGGAAATTTCACCCGTGGCGCCAGAGGTGCGTGTGAGACCGGGTTTTCTGCCATGTACTTGAGCACGCCTACATAAGTCACCAGGAGAAGGCCATAAACCAGCACATAGGCGCTGAGCGTAATCGCTACATTTGTGGGCGCGATATGCGTGGCCACTTCACTGGTTTTGACCAGGCCGTACACGATGTACGGCTGGCGGCCAATCTCGGTCACGTACCAGCCCGCCAAGGTAGCCAGCCAGCCCGACAGGCTCATGGCGCTCAAACCGCAGAGCAGGGTGCGGGGCAGGGTAGCGACATCACCGCGTCTGTGCCACAGCATCCACGCGCTGGCCCAGGCCACAAGCAGCATCAGGCTACCTATGCCTACCATCACGCGGAAACCCCAGAACACGGGCGCTACTGGCGGGTGGGCTCCTTCGAATGCGTCAAGGCCTTGGATTTCTGCATTGGCATCGTGTGCCAGGATCAAGCTGCCCAGCTTGGGCACTTGCACGGCGTACAGAGTCTTGCCCTGCTTTTCATCGGGCCAGCCCAGCAAGGTGAGTGCCGCGCCTTTTTCGGTCTGCCAAATGGCTTCAATGGCTGCGATCTTGGCGGGCTGATGTTTGCGCGTGCTCAGGCCATGCGCGTCTCCCACCACAAATTGCAGCGGTATGGCAATGGCGGCTGCAATGATGGCAGTGCGCATGGCCTTGTGCGTGCCAGCGGTGGAGCTACCCTTGATGAGTTGCCATGCCGACAGACCCGCTATGAAGAAGGACGCCGTCAAAGTGGAGGCCAGCAAGACATGGCTGAACCGATAGGGAAACGATGGGTTAAACACCACATCGAACCAGCTTTTGACGTGAAACTGCCCCAGCACGATTTCATAACCCGCAGGCGTTTGCATCCAGGAGTTGAGTGCCAATATCCAGAAGGCCGACATGGTGGTGCCAAAGGCCACCAGGGCCGTGGCAGCCAGGTGGATGCGTTCAGAAACCCGCCCACGCCCGAACAACATGATACCCAGGAAGGTAGCCTCGAGAAAGAAAGCGGTCAGCACTTCATAACCCAGCAGGGGGCCGGCGATGTTGCCAGTTTTTTGCATGAAGCCCGGCCAATTGGTACCGAATTGAAAGCTCATGACTATGCCCGAGACCACGCCTAATGCAAAAGTCAGCGCAAACACCTTGGTCCAAAAATAGTGGGCCTCGTCCCAAGCAGAGTCCTTGGTTTGCATAAAGCGCACTCGGAAGAACAACAAAAACCAGCACAGCGCAATCGTGATGGTTGGGAACAGGATATGAAAGCTGATGTTGACCGCAAACTGCATGCGCGAAAGGATGAGGGTGTCCATGGTGTTTATGCCTTCTTGGTGGATTTGCCGGGGGCCTTTCCCGTGAGACGATCTTTGAACTCAAGCACCTTGGTCACGGTCGCGCCCATACCCATGAGCTGCATGGCAGTTTCGGGTGCAAGTTTTTGCACATCGTCAAACCAGCTCATCAGGCTGTTAATC
>CANFOR010000172.1 GCA_947448675.1 Betaproteobacteria bacterium | reverse complement strand
GGCGTGTTTGGCTATGGCGAGATCATTACCAATCTGTCACAGCCCGACGACCAGCGCGAAGTCTTCACGGCCAAAGTGCAAGGCCTGTTCCCCACCAAGCAAGACTTCAAAGACATGACGCCTGCAGTGCTGCGCGGCACGGCTTTGGGCTCCTTGCTCGGCGTGTTGCCCGGCGGCGGTGCTTTGTTGGCTGCGTTTGCTGCCTACACGCTAGAGAAAAAAATCAAACTCAAGCCGGGCGAAATTCCATTCGGCAAGGGCAATATCCGCGGTGTAGCGGCGCCAGAGTCGGCCAATAACGCCGGTGCGCAAACCTCCTTCATTCCCTTGCTGACCTTGGGCATTCCGCCCAATGCGGTGATGGCTTTGATGGTGGGTGCCATGACCATCCACAACATCCAGCCTGGCCCCCAGGTGATGACCAGTAACCCGCAACTCTTTTGGGGTTTGATCGCCTCCATGTGGATCGGCAACCTGATGCTCGTCATCTTGAACCTGCCGCTCATCGGCATGTGGATCAAGCTGCTCACCGTGCCCTACCGCTACCTGTTTCCGGCGATTGTGCTGTTCTGCGCCATTGGCGTGTACTCCACCAATAACAACACCTTCGATATTTGGTTGGTCGGTGCTTTTGGTGTGATCGGTTACCTCTTCACCAAGCTCGGTTGCGAGCCCGCGCCTTTGCTGCTGGGCTTTATCTTGGGCCCGATGATGGAAGAAAACCTGCGCCGCGCCCTGCTGCTCTCACGCGGCGACTGGTTTGTGTTTGTCACGCGGCCACTGTCGGCTGGCTTGTTGGCCGGTGCATTGGTCTTGCTGGCCATCGTGCTCTTGCCAGCCGTGAAGAACAAGCGCGAAGAGGCTTTTGTCGAAGAGTAACCTTGCGCCAACACAGTTAAAAACGGCACCGCAAGGTGCCGTTTTTATTTAGGACTATTCACAAACGATAATTACGGCATGCACTTCAATTTCAACAACCCCTATACCAGCACCCGCCTGCCCGTGATGGCACGCAACGTGGTGTCTACCTCCCACCCATTGGCTTCGCAAGCGGGTTTGCGCATGCTGCAAAAAGGCGGCAACGCGGTCGACGCCGCCATTGCCGCAGCAGCAGCCATTACCGTCACCGAGCCGGTTAGCAATGGCTTGGGCAGCGACGCCTTTGGCATCATTTGTGACGGCAGCGCTCTGCATGGTTTGAACGCCTCGGGCCGCGCGCCACAGAGTTGGACCAGCGACTACTTTGCCCGCAAATACGGCGCGCAGCTGGCCCCGCCCAAGCGCGGTTTTGACTCCGTCACGGTGCCCGGCGCGGTGGCCAGTTGGGTGGCGATGAGTGAGCGCTTTGGCAAACTGCCCTTTGCCGACTTGCTAGAGCCTGCCATCGACATTGCCGAGCGCGGTTATTTGCTGCCGGTGGTGGTGCAACAAAAATGGGCCGCAGCCACCCCCGAAATGCAAGGCTTGCCCGGCTTTGCGCAAAGCTTTTTGCCCTGGGGCCGAGCGCCTAACGTGGGTGAGCTGTTCCAGTTCAAGGCCGCTGCACGCGGCTTGCGCGCCATTGCCGCCAGCAAGGGCGCAGCCTTTTATGGCGGCGAGATTGCGCAGGCCATTGAGGCCTTTAGCGCCCAGCATGGGGGCAGCATCAAGGCCGGCGATTTTGCGGCCTATCAACCCGAATGGGTGCAGCCCATCGCCAAAAATTACCGGGGCTACACCCTGCATGAAATCCCGCCCAACGGCCAAGGCATTGCGGCCCTGATCGCGCTGGGCATTTTGGACCAGTTTGACCTGGCCGCCTTGGCGGTAGACGGCGTTGACTCGCAGCATTTGCAGATCGAAGCCATGAAGCTGGCCTTTGCCGACGTCTACCGCTACGTAGCCGAGCCCGCCAGCATGGAGGTGACGGTAGAGCAGATGCTTGACGATGCTTACCTCCAAAGCCGCGCGCGCTTGATTGACATGAAGAAAGCGCAAGACTTCGGCACGGGCAACCCCGTCAAAGGCGGCACGATCTATCTCAGCGCCGCCGACGAAAACGGCATGATGGTCAGCTTCATCCAAAGCAACTACATGGGCTTTGGCTCGGGCTGCGTCGAGCCCAGCTTTGGCATCAGCTTGCAAAACCGTGGCCATGGTTTCAGCCTGGATGCCAAGGCCCACAACCCGGCCAATCTGGTAGCGCCGGGTAAGCGGCCCTTCCACACCATCATCCCGGCCTTTTTGACCAAAAACGGCCAACCGGTGATGAGCTACGGCGTGATGGGCGCCAACATGCAGCCCCAAGGCCATATGCAAACCCTGGTGCGCATGCTCGACTACGGGCAAAACCCGCAAGCCGCGTGCGACGCGCCGCGCTGGCGCTACAACGCGGGCCTAGAGATCAATGTCGAGTCCGCCATGAACCAGGCCACCGTGCAAGCCCTGGCCGAGCGCGGCCACCGCATGGAAGTCATCAACGACTCCTACCAAGACTTTGGCTCAGGCCAATTTATTTGGCGCGCAGGCGACCCCAAAGTGCAAGGCTATGTGGCCGCCAGCGACTCGCGCCGTGACGGCTTGGCGGCTGGTTTTTAGCGCCACTTTGGCAAAAATATCAAACGTAAAAATGCCCGCAAGGCCCGTAGAATATGCGATGACAGCTATCGAAAATGTAGCAAATAAAAAGCGTACAGCGGGTTTGCTGATGGCCGTGTTCGGCGCGATTGCCTTCAGCGGCAAGGCCATCATCGTCAAGCTGGCCTACCGCTATGGTGTCGACGCGGTCACCCTCATCATGTACCGCATGCTGTTTGCGCTGCCCCTGTTTGCCGCCATGGCTTGGTGGGCCAGCCGGGGCCAAGCGCCACTCACGCGCAAAGACTGGCTGGGTGTGCTGGGCCTGGGCTTTAGTGGCTACTACATGGCCAGCTATTTGGACTTTGCCGGCCTGCAATACATCAGCGCCAGCCTGGAGCGGCTCATTTTGTACCTCAACCCCACCCTGGTTTTGTTACTGGGCTGGTTGCTCTACGGCAGGCGCGTGCGCGGGCAACAGGTGGCAGCCATGGGCCTGAGCTACGCGGGTATTGTGCTGGTGTTTGCGCACGAGCTGCAGCCCGGTTGCAGCCACACCGTGTGGGGCGCGCTCTTGGTCTTGGCCAGTGCCGCCATGTACGCGGTGTATTTGGTCTACAGCGGTGAGCTGGTCAAGCGCCTGGGCGCTTTGCGCTTGGTGGGCTTGGCCACCAGCGTGGCCTGCTTGTTTTGCCTGCTGCAGTTTGTGCTGCTGCGCCCCTTATCGGCGGCCCTGGTTGCACCGCAGGTGCTGTGGCTCTCGCTGCTCAACGCGCTGTTGTGCACGGCAGTGCCCGTGCTCTTGGTGATGATGGCCATTGAGCGCGTAGGTGCAGGTATTACCGCGCAGACCGGCATGCTGGGGCCGCTGTCGACCCTGCTGATGGGCGTGTTGGTCTTGGGCGAGCCCTTCAATGCCTGGATCGTGGTGGGCACGGCCTTGGTGCTCAGTGGCGTCTACATGGTCAGCCGCCCGGCCAAGCCTGCTACTGTTTTAGTAGCTAGCGAGGCAGTCTAGTCAAGCGCTGTGCGATGCTAACGCTAGGCTTGTTGGCAAAAGCGTCGAGCTTGCTGCCCATGGCCTGCTCCATGCTCTCAAGGCGCAATGCGGTGGGCGGGTGGGTGCTCAGCGCCAAGGCAAAAGCCGGGTTGTCGGGCGTGATGCTGCGCAGCTGCTGCAAGACCGACACCAAGCCGTAAGGGTCAAAACCCGCGCGCGCAGCCAGGCTCAGCGCATTGCGGTCGGCCTCTAGCTCGTCGTCTTGGTCCAGGCCCTTGGCATACACCTCGCGGCCCATGCTCAGCATGTGCGCTTTGAGCGTGTCGGCCGTGCTGCTGCCGATTTGGCTGCCTATGGCCTGGGTGAGCAAACCGGCACGCGCAGTTTTGCGCAGGGCCTTGAGGTGGTGCTTGCCCACCACGTGGTTGATCTCGTGCGCCAAGATGCCCGCCAGCTCCGACTCGTCGTTCACCCGCTCGATCAAACCGTGCGTGACAAACACATAGCCCCCGGGGGCGGCAAAGGCGTTAAAGCCCGGGTCGTCGAGCACTGCAAAAGTCCAAGGCAGGCCGGGCCGGCCCGACTGCAGGCTGATCCAGCGGCCGAGCTGGTTGACGTAGCGCTGTAGCAGCATGTCGGGGTGCAGGGGCTTGCTGCCCAAGAGCACCGATGCCAATTGGCGGCCAATTTCAATT
The DNA here is from genome assembly GCA_947448675.1 of Betaproteobacteria bacterium. Taxonomy (GTDB): domain Bacteria; phylum Pseudomonadota; class Gammaproteobacteria; order Burkholderiales; family Burkholderiaceae_C; genus CANFOR01. Next base: position 1,808 of record CANFOR010000172.1, on the reverse strand, counting down.
TCTTTGGGTTCGTCGATTTGTTCGAGCGACTGGTTCAGCAGACGCAGCAGTTCGCCGCCTTGGCTGGCGCTACCGCTGTTGTTGGGAGCACTTGGCGCAGGCTTGGTGAAAGACTGCAGCAGGTTGCGCAGCTTGGCTGCGTCTTGCGCTGTGGCGAGCACGGGGAAGCCCAAAAGAAAGGCTAAAAAGGCCGCCACGGCGCAAATGCGACCCAGCCTGTGCATGGGCCTTGTCCGGTCCCGCAAAAGGCCTTGAAGGGGGCTTGGCGGGCCTGCCAGGGCCGGTGTGGTGCCTGTGCAGGTCGGGCTTAGTGTGGGTGCTGGCTGCGCGCGCATGCTAGCCGCCATTGCTCTGGTTTTGCGCAGGGGCGGCGCGGCCTGCTGTGGGCGCGGGCAGGGGCTCGACGGCCTGCACTTGCAAGGCCGCGTCGTTGCCAAACTGCTGGGCATGGGCGGCGTCTAAGCGCAGGCTCTCGGCTTGCGCCACGGCGGCGGGGTTGGGCTGGGCGTTGGCAATGTCTTGCGCGCCCAGGCCGCGTATGCCCAGGGTGGCCGTGGGCGTGTAAGTGGCGGTTTGCGCGCCACCCCGGTTGAACAAATTGCCCAAGTTGCGCAGTGCGCTGGTGGCAAAGCCACCCACGCCAGTGCTGCCACTGCCCGCGCTGTTGCTGCCCAAGTCAAACATATGCACCCAGCCGACATCGCCTTGCACGGTGCGCACCTGCACCCACGGGCCTTGGCGCTCGGGCAGGCGGGTCAGCGCACTCTGTGCAGGCAGGGTGGCCACAATGCGCGCGCTCTCGCCCGGCGCCTCGCGCAAAGCGGCAGCACGCCGCACACTGATGCTCTCGGCACTGTTGCTTTGTGCCGCAGCCAGGCTGCAAACCAAGGCCAAGCCCAGGCCAAAGCCCAAGTACAGGGCGCTGCGAAGAAGGGTGGTTATCATTGCAAACACTTAAATAACGAATCAGTTTGGAGATTGTATGGACTTGGGACTCAAGGGCAAATGGGCATTGGTGTGTGGCGCGAGCAAAGGCTTGGGCCTGGGTTGCGCGCAAGCCCTGGCGGCCGAGGGCGTGAACCTGGTGATGGTGGCGCGCGGGGCCGAGGTGCTCAACGCCTCTGCTACAAAATTGAGAGCTGCCTACGCAGTAACGGTGCTGGTTGTAGCCGCAGACATCACCCAAAGCGCGGGCCGCGAGGCGGCCTTGGGCGTAGCCGGTGGCCCCGGCACCGCGTTTGACATCGTGGTCACCAACGCGGGCGGCCCACCCACAGGCGACTTTCGCAGCTGGGGCCGCGAGGAGTGGATCAAAGCGCTCGACGCCAACATGCTCACGCCCATCGAGCTCATCAAAGCCACGGTCGATGGCATGGCCGCACGCGGCTTTGGCCGCATCGTCAACATCACGTCGAGCGCCGTGAAAGCGCCGATCGACATCTTGGGCCTGTCCAATGGCGCACGCACCGGGCTCACCGGCTTTGTTGCGGGCGTTGCGCGCAGCGGCCTGGCCGCCAAAGGCGTGACCATGAACAACCTTTTGCCCGGCAAATTTGACACCGACCGCCTCAAAGCCACGCTCACCGGCGCGGTAGAGAAAACCGGCAAAAGCATCGAGCAACTGCGCGCCCAGCAACAGCAGCAAATCCCCGCTGGCCGCTACGGCAACCCCGAAGAATTTGGCGCCACCTGCGCCTTTTTGTGCAGCACGCACGCGGGCTACATCAACGGGCAAAACGTTTTGATAGATGGCGGCTCGTACCCGGGGACGTTTTAAGCACAAGACCGGTCAAGGTATGGGCAGTGGC
>CANFOR010000171.1 GCA_947448675.1 Betaproteobacteria bacterium | reverse complement strand
CGTAGTCTGGCGCTGGGCGCTGGCGCTGCCTGCCTGAGCCGCACCCGCAAACATTTTGGTCGCAGTAAACAAGGCTTCTTTGCTGATGCCACAGGTTTGCGCAACCTGTTCGGGCGTGTACTCGCGCACCGTGGCTTTCAGGTCGTCAAAGCCCTTGGTGTGGGCGGCAATATAGGCAGAGTCTGTCCAGCCCTCCCAGAGCATGATGTGCAGCATGCCGTTGAACAGCATCACATCGGTACCCGGTTGCAAAGGAAGGTATAAATCGGCGATTTCTGCAGTGTCGGTTTTTCGGGGGTCGGCGAATATAATTTTCAGCGATGGATTGGCCTTCTTGGCGTCTTCGATTCGGCGAAACAAGATCGGGTGCGCATAGGCGGTGTTGCTGCCGACAATGAAGATGCAGTCGGCGTGGTTCACGTCGTCGTAGCAATTGGGTGGCGCGTCTGTACCCAGGGTTTGTTTGTAGCCCGCCACCGCGCTACTCATGCACAGGCGCGAATTGGTGTCGATATTATTGGTGCCGATCAAGCCTTTGGCGAGCTTGTTGAACACATAATAATCTTCGGTTAGCAACTGACCACTGATATAAAAACCTACGGCATCGGGTCCATGTTGACGGATGATCCTTGTAAAATTTTCGGTGGCAAAATCTAGAGCTGCATCCCAAGTTTCAGGCTGTGCAGCCTCACCCCGACGTGAGCGGCGCAAGGGTTGCAAGAGCCGGGTTTGTTGGGTGATGGCTGCGCTGGCCGTGAGGTGCAAGGTCGAACCCTTGGTGCATAGGCGACCCAAATTGGCGGGGTGATTCGGGTCACCGCGCACACCAGTAATCTGCTGGCCATCGCTTTCAATGATGACGCCGCAGCCCACGCCGCAGTAGGGGCAGGTTGATTGGGTTTCGTGCAATTGCATAGCCCGCAGGCTCAAACCAGGGTGGCTTTGAGCGCGGGGCCCGCCAGCGGCTTGAGCAAATCCAGCGCATGGCTGGTCAGCTCGGTGGCGTTTAAATGCACAACGCCGTCGGTGACCTGCACCGCAAATTTTGGGGTGCAACCCTCATCGGGTGCATTGGCGCAGCCATCGACCAAGCCGATGTTCCAGTTGTGCAGGGGGCAGGCAACGCTTTCGCCGTGCACAATGCCCTGCGACAGGGGGCCGCCTTTGTGCGGACAGCGGTCGAGCAAGGCAAACACTTTGTCTTCGCTGTTGCGAAAGACGGCAACGTCCATACCCTGTGCGCGGCTGATGCGGCGCGATCCCAGTACCGGAATATCGGTTAGCAGGCAGATTTTTTTCCATTCACTCATAGCGTTCTTTGATAATTTCTAAATTGCGGCGTAAAGCCCGGTTATTTTGTCCATGACCGCGAGCAGATTCTCGCTGCTCACAAACACATTCGATAGCGCATCCGATTTGGCGCTGCCTTCGCCAATGCGTTTGAGTGCATCGTCAAAAAACACCAACTGTGCGTCGGCCAAGCTCAGTTCTTCGCGGATGCGTCCGCTGGCCTCGGGCGCGTTGCGCAGCACTTCGAGTGCGCTTAAAAATTCACCATGTGCTTTACCAATCTCGGCTTGTGCGCTGGCAGCATCGGCCCGCATATGTGCGGCGAAGTAAAACTTGGCCATGCGCTGCGAGAGCATGCGTTGGCGGCCCGCAATGTTCACCAGTTTGCCGACCGCTTTTGCGGATGTTGCCTCGTATTGCACGGTGCCTTTATGGGCCAGGGCCAGTACTTTGGCGTCGAGCTGCAGCAGCTGATTGGCTGCGGACTTGTCGCTCGAAGGCGCTTGTAGGCCAACTTTGTAAGCAGCCCAAGCGGATTCGAGCGCTGTGTAAGTTTCTCGTACCTCGGCCCAAGGTGCATAGGCTTTGAGTTCTTCTAGCTGCCGCTCAAACAAGTTGCTCGACTGCTCCATCACGATGTTTGCCCGCTTGGTGTCCACGCCCAGCGCCAAACAGAACCATGCTTTGCCCATGCGCTGCGACAGCATGCGCTGACGTCCTGCCTTGTTGATGGCGTCGCTGATGTCTTTGACTTGGGCCTGCGCGCCTGCGCCCAGCAGTGCAGCGAACCATACAAAATCTCGGCGTTGCATGCGTCAGGCCGCAATGGCTTGAAACTGCCGGGCATCGACGGCGGCTTTGTCCAGCTCAAACCAAGGGTCGGGCTCGCCGTCAAGGGCAAACTGCAGGTTCTCCCACAGGGCTTTGCGGCCTTCGTGGTCGTCTAAGATTTTCTTTTTCACGTAGTCCAGGCCGACTCGGCTGACGTAGTGCACAGTGCGTTCTAGGTACCAGCCTTCTTGGCGATACAACTCACAAAATGCGCCGGTGTACTCGAGCACTTCCGCTGCGGTTTTGAGTTTGGTGAAGAAGTGCGCGACTTCGGTTTTGATGCCGCCATTGCCCGCCACATACATCTCCCAGCCGCTGTCCACGCCGATGATGCCCACGTCTTTAATGCCCGCTTCGGCGCAATTGCGCGGGCAACCGCTGACGGCAAACTTCACTTTGTGAGGGGCGTACATGCGCCACATCGCTCGCTCAAGGTCTTTGCCCATTTGCGTGCTGTCTTGCGTGCCCATGCGGCACCATTCGCTGCCCACACACGTCTTCACGGTTCGCAGTGCTTTGGCGTAGGCGTGTCCGCTGGGCATGCCGATGTCTTTCCACACGGCTTGCAGGTCTTCTTTTTTCACGCCCAGTAAGTCAATGCGCTGACCGCCGGTGACTTTGACGGTGGGGATTTTGTATTTGTCGACTGCATTGGCGATGCGGCGCAACTCGTCTGCCGTGGTCTCACCGCCCCACATGCGCGGGATCACGCTGTAGGTGCCGTCTTTTTGAATGTTGGCGTGGCTGCGTTCGTTGATGAAGCGGCTTTGCGGGTCGTCTTTGGCCAGCTTGGGCCAAGTGCTGATGAGGTAGTAATTCAGCGCAGGGCGGCAGCTAGCGCAGCCATTGGGTGTTTTCCAGCCCATGAATTGCTGCACCTCAGAAATACTGAGCAATTTGTCGGCGCGAATCGCTTCGCGCACGGCTTGGTGGCCGTGCTCGGTGCAGCCGCACATGGCTTTAAGCTTGGGTGTGGCCGAATAGTCGCCGCCAGCAGTGAACATCAAAATCTGTTCGACCAGGCCCGTGCAGGAGCCGCAGCCGCCGCTGGCCTTGGTGTGCTTGCGCACCTCGTCCACGGTAAACAGACCTTTTTCGCGAATGGCTTTGACAATCGCACCCTTGCAAACGCCGTTGCACCCGCAGACCTCGGCATCGTCGGGCATGCTGGCCGCTTTGGTGTGGCCTTCGTGTCCGGTGTCGCCAATGTTATTGTTGATCGCCGCTTCACCAAACATCAGCTTGTCGCGGATGTCGCCAACCGACTTACCGTCGCGCAGCAGCTTGAAGTAGTAGCTGCCATCTACTGTGTCGCCGTACAGGCAGGCACCGACGAGCTTGTCGTCTTGGATGACCAATTTTTTGTACACGCCGCCAAACGGGTCGCTCATCACGATTTCTTCGGTGCCTTCGCCGCCCTGGAAATTGCCCGCGCTGAACAAGTCAATGCCGGTGACTTTGAGCTTGGTCGAGGTGAGCGAACCGGTGTAGCGGCCAATGCCAAACTGGGCCAAATGGTTAGCCGCAACTTTGGCTTGCTCGAACAGGGGCGCTACCAAGCCGTAGGCAATGCCGCGGTGCGCCGCGCATTCGCCCACGCTGTAGATGCGCGCGTCGGTCACGGTTTGCATGGTGTCGTTAACCACGATGCCTTTGTTGCAATGCAGGCGCATGGTTTCGGCCAACTCGGTATTGGGGCGAATGCCTACCGCCATGACCACCAAGTCGGTGGCTAGCTCGACGCCGTCTTTGAATTTGATGGACGTGACGCGGCCTTCTGCATTGCCGGTGAGTTCTTGCGTTTGTGCGCCAATCATGAATTTGAGTCCACGCTCTTCCAGCGATTTTTGCAGTAGCTTGCCCGCTACGTTGTCGAGTTGGCGTTCCATCAGCCAGGGCATGACGTGCACTACGGTGACTTGCATGCCGCGTTTCATCAGGCCATTGGCCGCCTCTAGGCCGAGCAAACCACCACCAATCACCACGGCATTTTTGTGCGTCTTGGCTGTGTCGATCATCATGTTGGTGTCGGCAATGTCGCGGTAGGCGATCACGCCCTTCAAGTCTTTGCCTGGAATGGGCAAGATGAAGGGATTGGAGCCCGTGCACATCAGCAGACGGTCGTACGCGACTTCGGTGACAGCCCCGCTGGCAGCCACGGCACGCACGATGCGTTTGACGCGGTCTACTTCGACGACTTTCTTGCCCGCGTGCAGGGTAATGTGGTTGTCGGTGTACCACTCCCAGCTATTGAGCACGATCTCGTCCAGCGTTTGCTCGCCCGCCAACACGGGGCTGAGCAAGATGCGGTTGTAGTTGGGGTGCGGCTCGGCACCAAAGACGGTCACGTCATACAAGTCTGGTGCAATTTTCAAAAGCTCTTCAATGGTTCGCACACCTGCCATGCCATTGCCTACCATGACCAATTTCGATTTCTTCAAGCCGTACTCCTAGTATTTACGCGCACACAACAGTGCAAAGCCCATGCCAGCTTTTGGCGCGTCATTGAGTACGCTTATTGCTGCGTCGCACCAAATGGCGGCATCGAACTTGCTATGCTGGTGCATGGCATTTGAAATTGATATTGGTTTTGTCTCACTCGCAGGCAGCAAAGCTGTCAACGAAGATTTTTGCGCCGCGATGTTGCCCGAAACCGGCCAAGAAGGTATGGGCGCTATCGCTGCGATTGCAGACGGCGTCAGCGCCGGTGGCATGGGGCGCGAGGCCGCGCAAACCACCGTGACCAGTTTGGTGCGCGACTACTACGGCACCCCCGAAACCTGGGACACCACGGTTGCGCTAGAGCGCATCATCGCTGCACAAAATGCGTGGCTCGCGGGTTTGAACCGCAAACGCCAACCCATATTGGGTTTGACCACGCTCACGGCCCTGGTCTTGCGCGGCCAGTCTTATGCGCTGGCCCATGTGGGCGACACCCGGGCGTATTTATTGCGCGATGGCCAAACCACCCAACTGACGCAAGACCATGTGGTGCCACACCCCGATTTGCAGCACCAACTGTTGCGCTGTGTGGGTGCTGAAGACCGTTTGGTGGTGGACTACACCCAAGGCGAGTTGCTGGTCGGCGATGTGTTTTTATTGCTCTCTGACGGTGTGCACGGTGTACTGCGCGCACAGCGTTTGGCGGCGTTTGCTAAGAGCGCGCAGCACACCGAAGCGCAAAGCATTGCCCAACAATTGGTCGACGCCGCGCTGCAAGTGGGTTCACGCGACAACGCCAGTGCCATGGTGATCCGCGTGCTGGGTTTGCTAGACGCCAGATTGCAAGACGAAACCCATCTGGCCCAGCAGTTGCCCATTCCCGTCAAGCTTAAAGTTGGCGAGCAGATGGATGGTTTGGTGGTGACGGCCACCGTGGCCGACAATGGCATCAACCTGCTCTACCAAGTGCGTGACCCACAGAGCAAAAAACTCTTTGCTCTCAAAACCTTGAACCCCGCACGGGCGCACGATGCCCAAGAGCGCGCCATGTTGGGGCATGAGGCTTGGCTGGCCAAGCGCATGCAAACCAGTAGGGCGGCGAATTACTTGGTAGCCTTGCATGAACGCGCGCCCTCTCTGCCTGCGGGCCAAGACCCGTCGGCCTTTTATTTGCTCTACGACTGGCACAGTGGCGAAACACTGCAACAAATCATCGAGCGCAAAGAGCGCATTCCCATTACCCAGGCCGTGGGCATGCTCAGCCATGTCCTCAAAGCGCTGGGGGCAATGCATCGCCAAGGGGTGATCCACCGGGACATCAAGCCAGCCAATTTGCACCAGGGTGAAGACGGCACTCTGCGCGTGCTCGACTTGGGCGTAGCCTTGAGTGGCCGCGAGTCGCAAGCCATGCGCAGCTTGCATGCGGGTACGCCGAGCTATATCAACCCTGAGCAATGGGGCTTTAGTGCCTTGAGCAGCGAGGCCCCGCAAGAGCTGCCCGATGCGCAGAGTGATTTG
>CANFOR010000170.1 GCA_947448675.1 Betaproteobacteria bacterium | reverse complement strand
CTGGGGCGGCCATCGGCCTTGCTGGCGCGCCAGCAGCGTCTGCTATTGGGTGCGGCACATGGGCTGCGCCAGGGCGCAGCCCTGGCCTTGGCGCAGCAGCGCGGCAGCTTGCAGGCCCTGGGCCAAGCCTTGCCGCGCAGCACGCAGCAGGCCTTGGCGCATGCCCGCCAGCGCTTGGACCGGGCCGCGCTGCGCCTGGGTTTGCTCGACCCGGCTTTGGTTTTGCAGCGTGGCTACGCTTGGCTGCAGGACGATGCAGGCCAGGCCCTGACCAGCACCAGCCAGGCCCGGCCCGGGCAGCAGCTGCAAGCGACTTTGGCCGATGGCACGCTGAATTTGTCGGTGCAAAGTAGGCGCTTGTCTGCGCAGGCTGCCCAATAGTTTCTACAATCGACGGTTTCGACCATCCACTTCAGAGGACACCATGGAACACACCCTACCCGCATTGCCCTACGCCATCGGCGCATTGGCCCCCCACTACAGCCAAGAAACCCTGGAGTTTCACCACGGCAAGCACCACAACGCCTATGTGGTCAACCTCAACAACCTGCAAAAAGGTACCGAGTTTGAAGCCAAGAGCCTCGAAGAGATCATCAAAACCTCGTCCGGCGGGATCTACAACAACAGCGCGCAAATTTGGAACCATACGTTTTTCTGGAACTGCATGAAGCCCGCGGGAGGCGGCGAGCCCAGCGGCGCACTGGCAGCGGCCATCAATGCCAAATGGGGCAGTTATGCCGCCTTCAAAGAGGCCTTCGTCAAGAGCGCCGTGGGCAATTTTGGCTCCGGCTGGACTTGGCTGGTGAAAAAGCCCGACGGCTCGGTAGACATCGTCAACACCGGCGCAGCTGGCACGCCCTTGACTACCGCCGACAAAGCCTTGCTGACGGTAGACGTGTGGGAACACGCCTATTACATCGACTACCGCAACATGCGCCCCAAGTTCGTCGAGACGTTCTTGTCAAACCTGGTGAACTGGGGTTTTGCGCAAGCCAACTTCGCCTAAAACGGGGTCGGGATCGGCTTGCCCGATTCCTCTTCGAGTATTAACGGGCTTCGAAAGGCTTGCCCCCGAGTTTGGTGCCCGCCTTGAAGCCTTTTTTGGCAAACCAGCCTTGGTTCATTTCCAGCACGTAGCGTACCGGCTTGGCCGAGCAGTGCGGGTTGGTGGTTTTCGGCTTCATATCTTCTAAATTCACGATCGTGCCGTCGTCGGCCACAAAGGCTGCGGTGAGCGGCAGTATGGTGTTTTTCATCCAAAAGCATTGCTGGCTGGGCTGCTCGAAGACAAATAGCATGCCTTCGTGCTGCGGCATGCTTTTGCGGAACATCAAACCGACTTGACGGTGCTCGGGCGTCAAAGCCAGTTGCGTGTCGATCTGGTACATGCCTGCGCTCAAGACGATGCGGGGCAAATTGGTTTGGGGCTCTTCCTGGGACTGCGCGCCTGTGTGCAGCAGCAAGAAAGATAGAAAAAGTTGTGCAAAAATTTTCATAGTGGATGCGTCCAGAAACAAAAATGCCCGCTGGCAGCGGGCATTTTGAATGAAAACAGCCAGAATTACTTGGCGGCTTCAGCTTTGGCAGCAGCTTTCTTGGCTTTACGGGCCTTTTTAGCAGCTTTCTTCTCAGCTTTCATTTCTTTCTTCTCTTCCATTTTTGCAGCTGGAGCAGCGGCAGCAGGAGCAGCAGCTTTCATTTCAGCTGCAGCAGCTGGCTTAGCAGCAGCGGCAGGAGCAGCAGCTTGGGCGAAAGCGCCAACAGCGAAAAGACCAGCAACCAGGGCGGCGAGGAGTTTGTTCATGATTTCAGATTCCTTTGAGATTAACGTTAGTTCAAATCCTCCCAGATTTCGGAAGGCTTATCCGTAACGGGGCGGGTTTACCTGCGGTTGACACGAATTGCAGATATTTTTCTGCTGCCCTTGAATGCGGCCCCAACGACACCAATTCCCTTGCATCGCGCTAGCCATGTGCTGGCCCGATAAAATGCCCTATGGCCACCCGTATTCCACCCACCATTCCCAAACCCCCTGAGCGTGCTCCTGAGCGCGATGATGGCGGCACCGTATTGCTAGAGCGCAAGCCCGAGCGCACCAAACCGCCGCAGATGCACCAGGTGGTCTTGCTCAATGACGACTACACGCCCATGGAGTTTGTCGTCGTTGTGATCCAAGAATTTTTCAGCAAGGACCGCGAAACCGCGACCCAGATCATGCTCAAGATCCACTTAGACGGCAAAGGCGTGTGCGGGGTGTATTCGAAAGACGTAGCCGCCACCAAGGTGGACCAAGTCACCGAGGCGGCGCGCAAAGCTGGCCACCCCTTGCAATGCGTGAGCGAACCCCTCGACGGATAAAGCATTTGTGTGGATTTTTTGTCGGCTAGTGAGCCGCAGTTGGGTTACAGTGGTATGGCCTGCCCTTGAAGGCCGAGATAGACAGAAGGAAACATCATGATTGCGCAGGAACTGGAAGTCAGCCTCCATATGGCTTTTGTAGAGGCCCGTCAACAGCGCCACGAGTTCATCACCGTGGAGCATTTGTTGCTGGCCTTGTTGGACAACCCCAGCGCTGCTGAAGTGCTGCGCGCCTGCTCGGCCAATGTGGACGACTTGCGCAAGTCTTTGGGCAACTTCATCAAAGACAATACGCCCCAAGTAGCCGGCAGCGACGACGTTGACACCCAACCCACCTTGGGTTTTCAGCGTGTGATTCAGCGCGCCATCATGCACGTGCAGTCCACCGGCAATGGCAAAAAAGAAGTCACCGGAGCCAACGTCTTGGTGGCGATTTTTGGCGAGAAAGATTCGCACGCCGTGTACTACCTGCACCAGCAGGGTGTGACGCGCTTAGACGTGGTGAACTTCATCGCCCACGGCATCAAAAAGAGCGACCCGCCTGAGCCCGTCAAGAGCGGCGAGTCGGCAGGCAGCGAGTCCTCGGAAGAGGGCGCCGAGAAGAACGAAAAGGCGTCGCCGCTGGAGCAGTTCACGCAAAACCTGAACCAAATGGCCAAAGACGGCAAGATCGACCCGCTGATCGGCCGCCACTACGAGGTTGAGCGCACCATCCAAATTTTATGCCGCCGCCGCAAGAACAACCCTTTGCTGGTCGGCGAGGCGGGCGTGGGCAAAACCGCCATCGCTGAGGGTCTGGCTTGGCGCATCACGCAAAAAGACGTGCCCGAAATTTTGGCCGAATCGGTGGTGTATTCGCTCGACATGGGCGCGCTGCTGGCGGGTACCAAATACCGGGGCGATTTTGAGCAGCGCTTGAAAGGCGTTTTGAAGTCGCTGAAAGACAAGCCCAATGGCATTTTGTTCATTGACGAGATCCACACCTTGATCGGCGCGGGTGCCGCTTCGGGTGGCACGTTGGACGCGTCTAACTTGCTCAAACCCGCGTTGTCCAATGGCCAACTCAAATGCATTGGTGCCACTACTTTCACCGAATACCGTGGCATTTTTGAGAAAGACGCCGCCCTGTCGCGCCGCTTCCAAAAGGTCGATGTGGTCGAGCCGAGCATCCAAGAGACGGTCGAGATTTTGAAGGGCCTGAAGTCGCGTTTTGAAGAGCACCATAGTGTCAAGTACGCCGCCGCCGCCCTGCAAGCCGCCGCCGAATTGAGCGCCAAATACATCAACGACCGCCACCTGCCCGACAAAGCCATTGACGTGATCGACGAAGCCGGCGCAGCCCAGCGCATCTTGCCCGCGTCGAAGCGCAAAAAAACCATCACCAAGACCGAGGTCGAAGAGATCGTGGCCAAGATCGCGCGCATTCCGCCCGCCAATGTGTCGAATGACGACCGGGGCAAATTGCAAACCCTGGAGCGCGACCTCAAAAGCGTGGTCTTCGGCCAAGACAAAGCTTTGGAAGTGCTGGCCTCGGCCGTCAAAATGGCGCGCTCGGGCCTGGGCACCGGCGACAAGCCGATTGGCTCCTTCTTGTTCAGCGGCCCCACCGGCGTGGGCAAAACCGAAGCGGCCAAGCAACTGGCCTACATCATGGGTATTGACCTGATCCGCTTTGACATGTCGGAGTACATGGAGCGCCACGCGGTCAGCCGCTTGATTGGCGCGCCTCCGGGCTATGTGGGCTTTGACCAAGGTGGCCTGTTGACCGAAGCCGTGAGCAAAAAGCCGCACGCCGTGCTCTTGCTCGACGAAATTGAAAAAGCCCACCCTGACATCTTCAATGTGCTCTTGCAGGTAATGGACCACGGCACGCTGACCGACAACAATGGGCGCAAGGCCGACTTCCGCAACGTCATCATCATCATGACGACCAACGCTGGTGCCGAGACCATGAACAAAGCCACTATTGGCTTTACCAACCAGCGCGAAGCCGGTGACGAGATGGTGGACATCAAACGCCTGTTCACGCCGGAGTTTCGCAACCGTCTAGACGCCACCGTGAGCTTCAAAGCGCTAGACGAAAACATCATCCTGCGGGTGGTCGACAAGTTCTTGCTGCAACTTGAAACCCAGTTGGCCGAGAAGAAGGTTGACGTCACCTTTACCGACAAACTGCGCAAGCACTTGGCCAAGAAGGGCTTCGACCCGTTAATGGGCGCGCGCCCCATGCAGCGCCTCATCCAAGACACGATTCGCCGCGCCCTGGCCGACGAACTGCTGTTTGGCCGCTTGACCGATGGTGGACGCCTAACGGTCGACATCAACGACAGCGACGCAGACAAGCCCGAGGTGCAGCTTGACATCCAGCCTCTGCCCAAGAAAGAGGGCCGCGCTTCCAAGGCCGAACCGACAGAGCCGGAAGAGGCTACCGCAGACTAAGTAAAAACCGGGTTTAACCCGGTTTTTTATGCCCGCAGGCCAAGCTGCACAGTCCAACTGACAGTACTAAATTTCAAGGGCCAAAAGCCGCGCGCAGCGCCTCCACGCGCGCACGGTTCACGCCAAAGTCTTTGCGCCCCAGGCGGCTGGCCGAGCGCACCTGCACCGCGCTATGGGCTTCGTCGGCCCACAGCTCTAAGTCGTCGGTAAAGCGCAGCATGCGGGTCTGGCATTGGGCATAGAGGTAAGGGCCCTCGCGCCGCACGATGCTGCAGCCGCTGGTGGCCTGCACCAGCTTGGCCAGCTTGTCCAGCGCCGCGCTGGCCGTGCCCTGGTAGGCCAGGGGCGCAATCGCGGCGTAAGCGGCTTGGGGGTGCCCAGGGTAGAGGCCCGTTTGGCTGCTCACGCTGTTGGGGTTGGGGCTGGGCGGCTGTAGGCGCCCGTCGTGCACGCCCAAAGTGGCGGGCAGCTTGCCGCGCAACAAACCGACTTGGCCTGCTACAAAAATAATAGCCGCAAACGCAAGCGCAGAAAGCGATAGCCAAGTAATGATCTTTAATATCCGGGACATTTAACACTCCTAGAATGGAGAAATGCGTCCTGACCATGGCGCTAAAGCTTGGCCAAACGCGCCAAGGCCGTCTGCAGGGTTTGGTCTTGCTTGGCAAAGCAAAAACGCACCACGCGCTGGTCAAAGCCGTTGCCGTAAAACGCCGACAAGGGGATGGCCGCTACGCCCACTTCGGTGGTGAGCCATTTGCAAAAATCGGCCTCGTTCAAGTCGCTGACGGCTGAAATGTCGACGCACTGAAAATAGCTGCCCTCGCTGGGCAAAAGCTTGAAGCGGGTTTGCGCCAAACCGGCGCGAAACAGGTCGCGTTTGCGCTGGTAAAAGGCGGGCAGCTCCAGGTAGGGCGCGGGATGTGCCATGTACTGGGCCAGGCCGTGCTGCATGGGCGTGTTGACGGTGAATACATTGAACTGGTGCACCTTGCGAAACTCGGCCATCAGGGGCGCTGGTGCGGCCACGGTGCCAATCTTCCAGCCCGTCACATGGTAGGTTTTGCCAAAGCTGCTGACGATAAAAGCCCTCGCGGCCAGGCCCGCAAAGCGCGCGGCGCTTTGGTGCTGTTGGGCGTCAAACACCATGTGTTCGTAGACTTCGTCGCTGATCAGCAGCACGTTCGTGGGTTGCAAAATTTCTTGCAAGCGCAGCATGTCTTGCTGCGTCCAAATGGTGGCGCTGGGATTGTGCGGGCTGTTGATCAAAATCGCCCGGGTGCGCGGCGTAATGGCGGCAGCTATTTT
>CANFOR010000169.1 GCA_947448675.1 Betaproteobacteria bacterium | reverse complement strand
TGACCAACACTGCGCTGGGCGGCTTTCAAGTCGATCTGTCGGCCAAAGACCATGTGGCATCGAGCTTTGTCGAGCTGTCGATGATCACCGGCGACGGCAAGGTGCTGACCTAGGACCTGATGCAGGGTTCACAGGCCCACAAGCGCCTACGCGGCGCAGCTTGGGCCCTTAGCCCACCCAGCGCCGCGCGTTTTGCCAAATGCGTGCCCAGGGGCTGGCTTCATTCACGCTGCCACTGGTCCAGCTCATCTGCACGTTGCGAAACACCCGCTCGGGGTGGGGCATGATGGCGCTAAAGCGACCGTCCGCCGTGGTCACACCGGTCAAGCCCGCTGGGCTGCCATTGGGGTTGAAGGGGTAAGCCTCGGTGGCTGCACCCTGGTGGTCCACAAAGCGCATGGCCGCAATCGCCCGGGCCGCGTTGCCGCGCCGCGCAAAATTGGCATAGCCCTCGCCATGGGCCACCGCAATCGGCAACTGGCTGCCCGCCATGCCTTTGAAGAACAGGCTGGGTGAGTCCAGCACTTCCACCATGCTGAGCCGCGCCTCAAAGCGTTCGCTTTGGTTGGTGGTAAAGCGCGGCCAGTCTTGCGCACCGGGGATGGTGTCGGCTAACTCGGCAAACATTTGGCAGCCATTGCACACGCCCAGGCCAAAGGTGTTGGGGCGCGCAAAGAAGCTTTGAAAAGCCTCGGAGAGCAGCGGATTGAAAGTGATGCTGCGCGCCCAGCCAATGCCCGCGCCCAGGGTGTCACCGTAGCTAAAGCCACCACAGGCGACAATGCCCTGAAAGTCGGGCAGCTTGGCGCGGCCGGTTTGCAGGTCGGTCATGTGCACGTCATACGACTCAAAGCCCGCTTGGGCAAAGGCCCAGGCCATTTCCACATGCGAATTGACGCCTTGCTCGCGCAAAATGGCGACCTTGGGTTTGGCCAGGTTAAGATACGGCGCTGCTACATTTTCTGTAGCTTCATACGCAAGCTGGACGCGCGCTCCGGGGTTATTTGGCTCGCCAATGGCGGCGTGCTCGGCATCTGCGCAAGCCGGGTTGTCACGCAGGCGGCAGATCTTCCAGCTCACCGCATCCCACACCTGCTGCAGGTCTTGCAGCTTGGCGCTGAAAACGCATTTGGCGTCGCGCCACACTTGAATTTGCGCAGCCGCTGGGGCTGGCTGTGCATCGCTGCCCGCAGCCAGTGCAGCCCGCGCCGCAGGCTGCGGCCAGGCGGGGCTCTGCACCTTGCCAATGGCGTGGCTGTGCTTGGCCAGACCATGCTCGCGCAGGGTTTGCATGACCGCATTGCGCTGGGCGGTGCGCACCTGCAACACCACGCCCAGCTCTTCGTTGAACAGGGCTTGCAGGGTGCGCTCTTCGCGCCGCGCGCCCACCTGGGTGGCCCAGTTTTTGGCGTCGCCCATGTCCATGCGGCTGTCGCTGATGCCGTCGCCCTCGAGCACGAGCATGTCCACATTGAGCGACACGCCGACCTGGCCCGCAAAAGCCATCTCGCAAACCGTGGCCAGCAGGCCGCCGTCGCTACGGTCGTGGTAGGCCAAGATCTGGCCTTGCGCGCGCAGTGCATTCACCGCGTTGACCAAATTCACCAGGTCTTGCGCCTCGTCAAGGTCGGGCACGGCATTGCCGGTTTGCTGCAGGGTCTGCGCCAAGATGCTCGCACCCATGCGCTGCTGGCCACGGCCCAGGTCGATCAGCAGCAGGCTGGTGTCGGCTTCGTCGCGGCTCAGCTGCGGCGTGAGCGTGCCCCGCACATCGGCCAAGCTGGCAAAAGCGGTGACGATCAAGCTCACGGGCGAGCTGACTTTTTTGCTCTGCGCCGGGCTACCCGAGGGGCCTTGCGCTTCTTGCCACTGGGTGCGCATCGACAAGCTGTCTTTGCCCACCGGGATGCTGATGCCAAGCAGCGGGCACAGATCCATGCCCACCGCGCGCACGGTGGCGTAGAGCGCGGCGTCTTCACCGCTCTCGCCGCAAGCGGCCATCCAGTTGGCGCTGAGCTTGACGCGCGGCAGCTCCATCGGTGCGGCCAGTAAATTGGTAATCGCTTCGGCCACGGCCATGCGGCCCGAGGCCGGGGCGTCGAGCACGGCCAAGGGCGTGCGTTCGCCCATGGCCATGGCCTCGCCGGCAAAGCCTTCAAAGTCGGCCAGGGTCACGGCGCAGTCGGCCACCGGAACCTGCCAGGGGCCGACCATTTGGTCGCGGTGCGAGAGGCCACCCACGCTGCGGTCGCCAATCGTGATGAGAAAGCGCTTAGACGCCACCGTGGGGTGGCTCAGCACGCTGATGACAGCGTCTTGCAGCTTGACGTCGCCAAGCTCCAGGGCTTTGAACTGGCGTTTGACGGTGTGCACGTCGCGCTGCATTTTGGGTGGTTTGCCCAAGAGCACGTTCATCGGCATGTTGACGGGAGAAATTTCTGCGCCGACTGGGCTTGTGGAGTCCGCATCCGCCAGCACCAATTGCCGCTCCTGCGTGGCCACACCCACCACCGCAAAGGGGCAGCGCTCGCGCTCGCAAAAGGCCTGGAACTGCGCCAGCGATGCGGGCGCGATGGCCAGCACATAACGCTCTTGGCTCTCGTTGCACCAGATCTCTTTGGGGGCCATGCCCGACTCTTCGAGCGGCACTTGGCGCAGATCAAAGCGCGCGCCCCGGCCTGCGTCGTTGGTCAGCTCGGGGAAGGCGTTACTCAGGCCGCCCGCGCCCACGTCGTGGATGGCCAAGATCGGGTTGCCGCTGCCCTGCGTGCCATCGCCCGCACCGAGGGCCCAGCAATGCTTGATGACCTCTTGCGCGCGGCGCTCCATCTCGGGGTTGCCGCGCTGCACGGAGTCAAAGTCCAGCTCGGCGGCGTTGGCGCCCGTGGCCATGGAGCTGGCAGCGCTGCCGCCCATGCCAATGCGCATGCCGGGGCCACCGAGTTGAATGAGCAAACTACCCGCCGGGAAGGCGATTTTTTGCGTCAAGGCGGCGTCGATGCTACCCAGGCCACCGGCGATCATGATGGGCTTGTGGTAACCGCGCTGCACCGTGTCGACATCGCTCACCACCGATTGCTCGTATTCGCGGAAGTAGCCCAGCAAATTGGGCCGACCAAACTCGTTGTTAAAGGCTGCGCCGCCCAGCGGGCCCTCGAGCATGATCTGCAACGGGCTGGCAATGTGCTCGGGTTTACCGTAGCTGGCGCTGGTTTTTGCGGCTGCGCCGAGGGCGTCCCACTCAATGCGCGAGACGGTAAAGCCTGTGAGCCCAGCCTTGGGCTGCGAGCCACGGCCGGTTGCGCATTCGTCACGGATCTCGCCACCCGCGCCGGTGCTGGCACCGGGGTTGGGGCTGATCGCCGTGGGGTGGTTATGGGTTTCCACCTTCATCAGCACATGCTGCAAGACGCTACTTTTTTGATAGCTGGCTACGCTTGATTCATGCGCCTTAGCGGGCATTTTTGCTAAAAATTGCTGGCGCAAGCCGCCTTCCATCACCGAGGCGTTGTCGCTGTAGGCCACCACGGTGTGCTGCGGGTTGCGCTGCTCGGTGTGGCGGATCATGGCGAACAGGCTGCGCTCTTGCGCCACGCCGTCGATGGAAAAGCTGGCGTTAAAAATCTTGTGGCGGCAATGCTCGCTATTGGCCTGCGCGAACATCATCAGCTCCACGTCGGTGGGGTTGCGCTGCAAGCTGCCGAAGGCCTGCAGCAGGTAGTCCATTTCGTCTTCGGCCAAGGCCAGGCCAAAGCGGGCATTGGCCTGCGCTAGCGCGGCGCGGCCACCGCCCAGCAGGTCAATCGTCTCCAGCGGCGCGGCGGACAGGCTGGTAAACAGCGCGGCGGCGGCATCGGCTTGGTAGACCACCGACTCGGTCATACGGTCGTGCAGGGCCTGGGCCAGCGCGCTGGCCTCGCCGGTGCCCAGCAACCCAGCCAAGGCGCTGTACTGCACCCGGTAGTGCACGACCCGCTCGACGCGGCGCACGGCCAGGCCGCAATTGCGCGCAATGTCGGTGGCCTTGGAGGCCCAGGGCGAGACGGTGCCGATGCGCGGCATCACCACTACCAACGTGCCCTCGTCCGGGCTGGTAGAAGGCTCTCCATAGCGCAGCAACTGGCCCAAGCGCGCCAGCGTGTCGGGCGTCGGCATCTGCTCAAACTGGGCCCAGTGCTGGTACTGGGCATGCACGGCTTTGACGCGCGGCTGAATGCTTTGCAGCTGGAGCAAGAGCGCTTGTTGGCGCGAGGCCGAGAGCGCAGCGCCCCCGGCAAAACAATGAAGGGTGGGGGCAGGCAGGTGGGACATGTGGCCCCGATTTTACCCAGCGCGGCCCCTTACCTGAGCACGCCAGAGCCTGAGATAATCAGCCCTATGACGATTACCTACAAAGATGCCGCAGGCATCGCTGGCATGCGCACCGCCTGCCGCCTGGCCTCTGAGGTGCTGGACTACCTCACGCCCTTCGTGCAACCCGGCGTGACCACCAAAGAAATTGACCGCCTGGCCGGCGAGTACATGCTCCAGGTGCAAAACACCCGCTCGGCCACCATTGGCTACCAGCCGCCGGGTTACCCGCCCTTCCCGGCCTCGCTGTGCACCTCGCTCAACCACGTGGTCTGCCACGGCATTCCGAACGAGAAGCCGCTCAAAAAGGGCGACATCATGAATATCGACGTGACCGTCATCACGCCCGAGGGCTGGTTTGGCGACAACAGCCGCATGTACCAAATCGGCGAGGTGTCGATTGCCGCCAAGCGCCTGTGCGCCGTCACCTATGACGCCATGTGGCATGGCATCGTGAAGGTGAAACCCGGCGCGCGCCTGGGCGACATTGGCCACGCCATCCAAAAGTTTGCCGAAGGCCAAGGCTACTCGGTGGTACGTGAGTTTTGCGGCCACGGCATTGGCAAGGTGTTCCACGAAGAGCCCCAGGTGCTGCACTACGGCAAACCCGGCACACTAGACGAGCTCAAACCGGGCATGACCTTCACCATCGAGCCCATGATCAACGCGGGCCGCAAAGACATCAAAGAACTCGGCGACGGCTGGACCATCGTCACCAAAGACCATTCGCTCTCGGCGCAATGGGAGCACACCATTTTGGTTACTGAAACCGGCTACGAGGTGCTCACCCTCTCCGCAGGCAGCCCGGCCAAACCAGGCTTTGTAGCGGACTTGGTAGCGGCCTAGGCCGCCCCGCCATGCAAGAGCCCAAAACCCTGCGCGAGCGTTATCGCCTGCGCAAAGACAGCCTGCTGCAAAGCCTGGCCGCCAGCGGCCCCTCGGCGCGCGGCGTGCGCAGCGTCCTCAAGGCGCTCAGCCAGGCCACCGATGAAGTGCTGCAAGAGCTCTGGCAGCGCGCCGATTTGCCGCCCGATTGCTGCTTGGTAGCGGTGGGCGGTTTTGGCCGGGGCGAGCTGTTTCCGCACTCTGACGTAGACGTGCTGATCTTGCTGCCTGCCCATGCCCAGCCAGAGGCCGACGAAGGCCTTAAAACCCGGCTAGAAGGCTTTATTGGCGGCTGCTGGGACGCTGGCCTGGAAATCGGCTCCAGCGTGCGCAGCGTGGCCGACTGCGTGGCCGAGGCCGCCAAAGACGTCACCGTGCAAACCTCGCTTTTAGAGGCGCGCGTGGTCTGCGGCCACAAGCCTTTGTTTGCGCAGTTTCGCAAACGCTTCAAAGCCGCGCTCGACCCACAAGGGTTTTTTGTCGCCAAAACCCTGGAGATGCGCCAGCGCCACCATCGGCACGAAAACACACCCTACTCGCTCGAACCCAATTGCAAAGAGTCGCCCGGTGGCCTGCGCGACCTGCAGGTCATTTTGTGGGTGGCCAAGGCCGCTGGCCTGGGCAACAGCTGGGACGCGCTGGCCCGCAAAGGCCTGGCCACGCCGCTAGAGGCGCGCGAGATCAAGCGCAACGAAGCGGTGCTCACCCTGATCCGCGCACGCCTGCACATGATTGCCGGTCGCCGTGAAGACCGCCTGGTGTTCGACCTGCAAACCGCCGTGGCGCAGAGCTTTGGCTATACCGGCGCGCCCGTGCTGGCCAAGGGCGGCGCAGCGGCCAAACGCCCGGTGCCGCGCGCCAGCGAGGCCCTGATGCGCCGCTACT
>CANFOR010000168.1 GCA_947448675.1 Betaproteobacteria bacterium | reverse complement strand
GGGCGCGGATGTAGCCGCGCTCAAAGTCGGTGTGGATCACGCCTGCCGCTTGCGGGCCGCTGGCGCCGATGGCCACCGTCCAGGCGCGCACTTCTTTCACGCCCGCCGTAAAGTAGGTTTGCAGGCCCAGCAGGCTAAAGCCCGCGCGGATCAAACGGTTCAGGCCGGGCTCAGTTTGGCCAATTTCGGCCAAAAACATTTGTTTGTCGTCTTCTTCCATGCCCGCCATTTCGGCTTCCATCTTGGCGCAAATGGCCACTACGGGGGCGTGCTGGGCGGCGGCGTATTCGCGCAGTTTGTCGAGGTGCGGGTTGTTCTCAAAACCGGCCTCGTCTACGTTGCCGACAAACATGGCGGGCTTGGCGGTAATCAAGCACAGGGGCTTGAGCACGGCCTGCTCTTCTTTGCTAAAGGCAATGCTGCGCACCGGCTTGCCTTGGTTGAGCGTGGCACTGCATTGCTCGAGCACGCTGACCAAACGCGCGGCTTCTTTGTCGTTGCCGCTCTTGGCGGCCTTGATGCTGCGCTGCAGGGTTTTGTCGACCGTGGTCAGGTCGGCCAGACACAGCTCGGTTTGGATCACTTCAATGTCAGACACCGGATCGACCCGGCCCGCCACGTGGATGATGTTGGCGTCGTCAAAGCAGCGCACCACGTTCACGATGGCATCGGTCTCGCGGATATGCGCCAAAAACTGGTTACCCAGGCCCTCGCCCTTGCTGGCCCCGGCCACCAAACCGGCAATGTCGACAAACTCCACAATCGCTGGCACCACGCGCTCGGGCTTGACGATGGCGGCAAGCTGGTCGAGCCGTGGGTCAGGCAACTCGACCACGCCGACGCTGGGGTCAATGGTGCAAAAGGGGTAGTTTTCAGCGGGGACGCTGGCCTTGGTCAGGGCGTTAAACAGGGTAGATTTGCCTACATTGGGCAGGCCGACGATGCCGCATTTCAAGCTCATGGAAATCCTCAAAAATCAAGGCCGCAAGTGTATGCCATTCATTTGCACAGAGCGCGTGGCTGTGCCAGTGGCGCGCAGGGCTTAGCCAAACTGGTAGTTTGCGCTCACGGTTTGCCCCACGCGCAACACCTGGTCAAAGCCGCTTAAAACAATGGCGTTCATGCCAAAAGTAATGGCCCCGCCGAGCACAGCGTTTTGCCGGTAAGCCTGCAGGGTGTCGCCCACGGCGGGGTGGCTGAGCGCAGTGGCCGGGTCGATGTTGGGAATGGGGCAACGCGGGCAGGGTTTTACCAAGCGCAGCTGGGCTGGGCTGTTGGCGTCGCTGCCTGCACTGGCCTGGGTGGCAATGTGCAAAACGTCGAGGCGATCTTCGTCAAAAGCCTCTATGCCGCTGAGCACCAGGTTGGGCCGAAAACGCTCGATGCCTACGGTGGCGTGGCCCGCAACGGCTAGGCGGTTGTTCAGGTCGGCCAGCGAGGCCTGGCTGGCCACCAGCAGACCAAAGCCGTCGGCAAATTGGTTGGTGGCCTCAAAGCCCTGCGTCCACTTCAGGTTAGAGAGGCGTCGCTGCTCCGGGTCAAAGCGCACCAGGCGCAGCTTGCGGCCTAAAAAGTCGCTGAACCACTGGGCCGCGGTGTTGCCCATGTCGTAGGCGGCGCAATCGTCGGCCCACACCTTGACGCGGGTGGGTTGCTCCACGGCGTCTATGGCCACATGCAGGGCTAGCATGCCAGGGGCGCGCAGCACCATGTCGTAGGTTTTGAGCTGGGGTTGGATGAGCGCCATGCGCGGCAGCTCGCGCTGGGTGACAAACTCGCCGTGTTCGTCTACCACCATCCAGGCGCGGTCAAGGTCCAGCCCGGTCTCGGTCAGCACGGCTTCGTGCAGTGCAATGCCCGCGCAAGATTTGACGGGGTAGACAAAAAGTTGGGCAATGCTGGCGATGGTGTCCATGCCCTGCATTGTGCCCGGCTTGGCCTGTCCGCCTTCTACAATCGGAGCCTATGGCACAGTCTTTTGATGTAGTGGTTCGGGGCGCAGGCGTGGTGGGGCAAGCCACGGCCCTGCTGTTGGCGCAGGCGCGCTTGCGGGTCGGCTTGCTGCCAGCGCCGCCGCGCGCCCAGCCGAGACTGGCTGCGGCAATGCCCTTGACAGGGCCGCAAACGGCCCTAGAAGGCGCGGCCAGCGATGTGCGGGCCTTCGCCCTGAACGCGGCCTCGCGCGGCCTGCTACAGGCCTTGCGGGCCTGGCCGGGGGCCGAACATTGCTGCCCGGTGACGCGCATGCAGGTCTGGGGCGATGAGGGCGGCGCGCTGGAGTTTGCCGCCAGCAGCCTGGGCTGCGAGGCTCTGGCCTGGATCGTCGACGTGCCCGCCCTGCAAGAGAGCCTGGCCGTAGCCCTGCGCTACCAGCCTTTGGTGGAGATGCTCGCGCCCGACGCGGTGCTGCCCAAAAATACCCCGCTCACCGTGGTCAGTGAGGGCGCAAGCAGCGCCAGCCGTGCGCAGCACGCTATTGAATTTGTAGCTACCAAGTACCCGCAGCAGGCCATTGCCGCGCGCCTGCACAGCACGCAAGCGCATGGCGGGGTGGCGCGACAGTGGTTTGTCAGCACGCCCGAAGGCGCCGAGGTGCTGGCCCTGCTGCCCCTGCCCGGCATGGGCGACGAGCAGCCCGGTCACTCGTTAGCCTTGGTGTGGTCGGTGCCCAACGAGCGCGTGGCTGCGCTGTTAGCGCTCAGCCCCGCCGAGTTTGAACAAGCCTTGCAAGCGCGTTGCGCAAGCGTGGCGCAAGGCGGGCGCGGTCCATCGCCGTCGCCACTGAGCGATGTCGCCGATGCAACCGCCCCCGGTCAGCTGAGTCTGCGCAGCCCACGCGCTACATGGCCCCTGCAGCGCGCCCAGGCCAGCCGCTGGGTCGATGATGGTTTTGCGCTGGTGGGCGACGCGGCCCACAGCGTGCACCCGCTGGCAGGCCAGGGCCTGAACCTGGGCCTTGCCGACGCCGCCGAACTGGCCCGCGTGCTGCAAGCGCGCGACTACTGGCGCAGCCCGGGTGATGTGAAGCTCTTGCGGCGCTACGAGCGTGCCCGCAAGGCCGACGTGGCCCGCATGGGCTTTGCCACCGACGCCCTAGAGCGCCTGTTTGCCCACAGCAACCCGCGCGTGCAAGCCCTGCGCAACTGGGGTATGCAAGGCTTTGCGCGCAGCGGCCCGCTCAAAGACTGGGTGGCCCGTCAGGCCATGGGTGTGTGAAAATCCCGCTTTACACAGACTCGCTGCGTGCCCCGGGGAACCTTGGCTTGCTGCGCTCACTCTGACCGGCGCACTGCCCTGGTCTTTGAAAGAACTTTATGAAAATGCGCTCCCTTTTTGCTGTTGCCACTACGGCGGGCTTCGCCCTTTACGCCACGCTGGCCAGTGCCGACGAAGCGGCGATTCGCAAAAACCTGGCCGAGCGCTTGGCCAGCCTGCCCAAAGTTGATGAAATCACCAAGTCGCCGATGAGCGGTTTGTACGAAGTGCGCGTCAACGGCAACGACATTTTTTACACCGACGCCGACGGCAATTTTTTGATCCAAGGCAATTTGATCGACACCAAGCAGATGCGCAATTTGACCGAAGAGCGCATTGAAAAGCTCACCGCGGTGGACTTTGACAAACTGCCTTTGAAAGACGCCTTCACCATCGTGCGTGGCAATGGCAAGCGCAAAGTGGCCGTGTTTGAAGACCCTAATTGCGGCTACTGCAAACGCTTTGAGCGCGACCTGCAAACCGTGAGCAACGTCACGGTCTACATGTTTTTGTACCCCATCTTGGGCCAAGACTCGACCGAAAAATCCAAAGCCATTTGGTGCGCCAAAGACAAAGGCAAGGCTTGGCAAGACTGGATGGTGCGCGAGGTGGCCTTGCCCGCAGGTGCTAGCTGCGACACCAGCCCCCTGGCGCGCAACGTAGAGTTTGGCAAAAAGCACAAAATCACCGGCACACCGACCCTGCTGTTTGCCGACGGCGCGCGCGTGCCCGGTGCCATCAGCGCGGCCCAGGTGGAGAAGTTTTTGTCAGAGCCTAAAACGCAATAGCCCAGTCCCCCACCTGTGATCCATTACCGCGTTAGCCCCGCCGACCTGCACGCGCACCTGTTTGCCATCACGCTGGCCATTCCTGCAGCACAAGCCCAGCAGCGCGTGGCCCTGCCGGTGTGGATTGCGGGAAGCTATTTGGTGCGCGAGTTCTCGCAGCATTTGCAGCAGCTCAGCGCATGGCAGGGCCCGCAGCGCCTGCCCTTGCAGCAGCTCGACAAATGCACTTGGCAAGTCGATTGCCAAGCCGGTGCGGCACTAGAACTGCGCTACGAGGTCTATGCCTTTGACAACTCGGTGCGCACCGCGTTTTTGAGCAGTGAGCGCGGTTTTTTCAACCCCAGCAGCCTGTGCCTGCGCGTGCTCGGCCAAGAAGAGGGTGGCCATGCCATCGAGCTGATTGCTCCTGAAAACAGAGCGAACTGGGCAGTTGCCACGGGCGCTTCCGGGCATACGCTCAATCAGCGCGGCTGGGGCAGCTACCATGCCAACAACTACGACGCTCTGCTCGACACGCCTTTTGAGCTGGGCGAGTTTTGGAGTGGTGAATTTGTGGCCGCAGGCGTGCAACACCGCTTTGTGGTGGCCGGTGCTGGCCCCCATTTTGACGGCACGCGCCTGCTGGCCGATGCTCAAAAAATTTGCCAAAGTGTGATTGCTTTTTGGCACAATCAGCCTGCAGAGCCTAGCCCACTAAGCGCAGTAAAAATGGCTGCAGAGCGCGCTGCACCTGCGTATTCAGCTACTGATTTTGTAGCGACAGCAGCCGCACCTTTCGACCATTACGTCTTCATGCTGAACGCTGTGCACGACGGCTATGGTGGCCTAGAGCATGGCAACTCCACCGCGCTGATTTGCAATCGCAAAGACCTGCCGCAGCGAGAGCCTACTGGCGCCACAGGAGCATCAGGCAGCGCGCGGCTACACGATGGTTACACCACACTCATGGGCTTGATTTGTCACGAGTATTTTCATGCCTGGAACGTCAAACGCTTGCGCCCAGCCGAGTTCGCGCGCTACCAATACGCTAGCGAGCAGTACACCGAGCTGCTGTGGTTTTTTGAAGGGTTTACCAGTTACTACGACGACCTGTTGCTGCGCCGCGCTGGCTTGATCGACGACGCAGCCTACTTGAAGCTGCTCAACAAAAGCATCAACCAAGTGCAGCAAACGCCGGGTCGCTGGGTGCAAAGCGTGGCCCAGGCCAGCTTTGACGCTTGGGTCAAGTACTACCGCCCCAACGAAAACACCCCCAACGCCACCGTGAGCTACTACAGCAAGGGCGCGCTGGTGGCCCTGTGCTTTGACCTCACACTGCGCCAAGCCGGGCAAGGCGCGGGCCTGGACGGCGTGATGCGCGCGCTGTGGCAGCGCTGCCAAGCCGGGCCGATGCGCGAGGCCGATTTTTTGGCCGTGTTGCAAGCGCAAGCGGGGCGCAGCTTTGCGCCCGAGCTGGCCGCTTGGGTGCACAGCACGCAAGAGCTACCGCTGCAAAATTTGCTCGAAGCCCAAGGCGTGCAGGTGCACCACGATCCAGCGCAAATGGCCCAGCGTCTGGGCCTGCGCGTGGCCGAAGGTACGGCTAGCGCGAGTGGTGCAGGCCGATTGCAGGTCAAAGTGGTGTTACGCGGCGGTGTGGCCGAGCAAGCGGGCCTGGCCGCAGGTGACGAGTGGTTGGGCGTGAACGGCTGGCGCATGCAATCGCTCGACGACCTGGCGCAGTACGCCGCGCAGGGCGAGCTGCAAGTGCTGGTCTCGCGCGACCGGCGTTTGCTCAGCTTGCAGATGGCCGCGCCGCCCCTGCTCAGCACCTGGCGCTTGGCCGTGCACGACGCCGCGCGGGTGGGCGCATGGCTGGGCGCTTGATGCCGCCTGCCTCCGCTGTGCCGCCTGCTCTTGCTGCGGCTTGTGCGCCTCCCGTGCTGGGTTGGCGCGCACTGGCCCTGTGCTTGGCGCTGGCCCTGTTGGCGCACACCCTGGTCTTGGGCTGGCTCAGCCTGCGGTGGCGCGAGCCTGCGGTGCTGCAGCCCATGCTCGCGCCCATGCTCACGCGCCAATTGCAGCCCAGCGCCCCATCT
>CANFOR010000167.1 GCA_947448675.1 Betaproteobacteria bacterium | reverse complement strand
GTAGCAAACACCTGGTGGCGCAGGTTCAGGTTGAGGCAGTTGTCCCAGTATTCGGGCGTGAGTTCGTCGAGCGCGTGGCGGTCGTCACGGCCCGCGTTATTGACCAAAACTTGAATCGGGCCCAAGCGCTGGCCAACGCGCTCCAGCAAAGCTTGCAGCGCCGCAATGTCGCGCACATCGCAGGCTTCGTAGTAAGGCACTTTGTGGCCAGCGGCAGAAATTTCTGCAATCAAGGTGTCACCACCATCGGGCTTGGTGCCGCAAAAAGCCACTTGCGAACCCTGCGCCGCAAAGGCCTTGACGACCTCCGCGCCAATGCCCGAGCTACCGCCGGAGATGAAAACCGTTTTGTTCTGCAAGGAGGGATAGAGGGTGATCATGCCAGCGCTTTAGTCTTCGTAAAAATTCACTGGCAGGCCCGGCACGTCTACGCGCATGGAGAACACACAACCGGCGTCGGGCTGGTCAGCGAGTTCGGCTGCGCCACGGTCTTTGCAGGCGGTGGTGACGTACAGGGTTTGCATGTCGTCGCCGCCAAAGCAGGGCATGGTCGGGCATTGCGCCGGGGTGGCGATGACGGCCATCTGGCGGCCGTCGGGCGCGTATTTGACGATGCGCTTGCCCTCGTACATGGCGCTGTAGTAGTTGCCTTCCACGTCAACCGCGCAGCCGTCGGGGCGGCCACCGTAGGCGGCGGCGCTGGGCGTGCCATAGGTCCAGTCGGCCGGCTTGGGCGGTAGGTGTTGGAACACGCGGCGGTTGCTCAGCGCGCCGCTGTGGCTCTCATAGTCCCAGGCCCAAATCAGGCCATCGGTGGTGTTGGCCCAGTACATGGTGCGCTCGTCGGGCGACCAGGCTAGGCCGTTGGCAATCGTGCCTTGGTCAAGCTTGCGCACATAGCTGGGCGTTTGGCCGGGGCGGCGGTCTAAGCAGAGCAGCTCGGCCAAATAGGCGGTGCGCGGCTCGTACATGGTGCCAGCCCAGAGGCGGCCACGGCTGTCGCACTTGCCGTCGTTAAAACGGGTGGTGGCGGTGTCGTGCGTGGCCGGTTCAATCTGGGTGAGTGCACCGCCCCACTGGGGCGCGCGGTAGATGCCGTCGCGCAGCGCCAGCACCAAGCCGCCCTTGAGCGCGGGCGCAATGCAGCCGGGCTCTTGCGCCAGTTGCCACACTTCGACAGTGCCCATGAAGACATTGCTGCGCAAGATTTTCATACCCGGAATATCGACCCAATAGAGCATGGCTTCGAGTGGGTGCCAAAAAGGTGATTCGCCCAAGCCGCTGCGGCTGCCGGGCAGGGTCTGCCAGTTCATAAACTGCTTTCAGTTTGGATGCGCATGGACTGCGTCCACGACTCTCCGGGTTGCAAAATTTTGATGCCCAATTGTTCGCTGCCATGTGCATTGGCTAGTTCGTTGAATTGCCCGCCAAATGGCCCGCTAAGGCTCGCCAATGCTGCGTTGGCAGCTACTAAATTTATAGCGTTATTGACGTGGCTCACGGGTTCAATGGCGATGCAGTCTTGCTGCGCATTGGTAAAAACCACCAGCTTGTTGGTGCTCGATGTGATGTGGGTGCGCAGCAACGCGTCGTGCAATTGCACGCTGCCGCTCCAGCCGTCAAAACAGTGGTCGATGTCGAGCGTGGCGCAATCTGTGTTGAGGCCCGGCGAGCCACGGTGTTCGGTGGGCAGTTTGTCAGCCCCCATCTCCCAGCGGCCCGCAGCAGCAAAGGCAATATGGCTGCCGGCGCGTTTCACAAAATACGGGTGCCAGCCCAGGCCCACTGGCGCTGCCTGCGCCGACTGGTTGGTGATGGACAGGGTCATCTCTAAAGCATTGCCGGTGAGTTTGAATACCTGCGAGGCGTCAAAGGCAAAGGGCCAGGCAGCGTCGGCCTTGTGCTCTAGGCTGAGCAAGGCCCAGTCGGCACCGCCGTCGAGCAGGGCCCACTCGCGCAACCAACCTACGCCGTGGATGGAATGGGCTTCGCCCGGAAAGTTTTGCACCAAGGGGTGGCTGGTGCCGTTCCACACCAATTTGGCCTGGGCAATGCGGTTGGAAAACGGCACCAAGGGGTAGCTGGCCGATTGGCGCACCGAGCGCAGCTCGCCCGCAGGGCAGGAGCGCAGCACGGGCACAGCGCCCAGCCACAGGCCTTCGATGGAGCCGCCCAAGTCGGGGCGCAGGTTGGCGCGCATCGCGCCGCTGCTGAGTTCTATGCTGGTCATGGGGCTTGGCTTCGGTATGTTGAGGCAGGTGGTGGTTGAATAGTGTGCTATTAAAAAACGAGCAACTCAAATGGGCAATACAGGCAGGCAATTCAAGTGGGCAGCACATCGGCCAGCAAGACCGGCAGGCCGGTGTCGATGCTGCGGTGCGCGGCCAAGCCCACGGCCACACAGCGCAAGCCTTCTGCCAAGCTGACCTCGGGGCCGGTGCCCTTGCGAATGGCTGCTGCAAAGCGCTGGTGCTCGATGAAAGAGGCGCCAAAGTGCTGGCCTGCGTAGCGGATATTGGTGTCCCACACGCGGCGCGTGGCCACGCCGCGCCCGCTGCCCGAGGGCTCGCCCCAGACCTTGCGTGTGCCCCAGTCTTCGCGCCTGCCGTGGCGCAGCACCAAGGAGGGTATGAGCGATTCGAGTTTGCCTTCGTCACCGACGATGACGATCTGTTCGTTGTCGGTGGAGTTCTCGGCGAACATGCACAGGTCGAGGCTGGCGCGCGCGCCGCTGGGGTATTCGACGATGACGTAAGCGCTGTCGAGAATGTCGGGTGTTTTACCCGCGTACTTCTCATCGAGATGGTTGACGCGCTGACCGCCTGAGGCAAACACGCGCACCGCCTGCTCTTGCAAAATGAATTCCATCAGGTTGAAGTAGTGGCAGCACTTCTCGACCAAGGTGCCGCCAGTGTTGGCATTAAAGCGATTCCAGTCGGCCACCTTGGGGTAGAAGGGCTCGCGGTGTTCGCGGATGGCCACTTGGTGCAAGCGGCCCACGCCGCCCGCGTGGGCCAGGCGGATCATCTCGGCCACAGGGGGCATGTAACGGTACTCTTGTGCTACCCAAACGATAGCGCTTCGGCCCTGGGTCAGTAGGGCTTTTTCGCGTTGCACCAGCTCGTGGCAGTCGGCCACGGTGGTGCACAAGGGTTTCTCAATCAGCACATGCAGGCCGCTGGGCAGGGCTTGGCGCATCAACTCGGCGTGGGTGAAGTTGGGCGTAGCAATCACTACCGCGTCGCACAGGCCACTTTCGAGCAAGTCTTGGCTGTGCTCAAACACCTGGGGCTGGGTGGCCGCGCCCGCTAGCAAGGCGGCTGCCGCGCTGCGGCTCTCGGCGTGGGTGTCGGCCAAGGCCGTGACCACGCAAGCGTCCATGGCCATGATGTTCAAAATATGCTCGCGACCCATGCTGCCGCAGCCGATGATGCCGTAGCGAATTTTTTGCAAGGCAGCGGCCATGTTAGTAGCCCTGGCTGTGGATGGCGATGTTTTGCGCACGAACGGTCGAGAGCACGGCCGCGCAATTGCGCATCAACAAGCCGAGATCGGAGGCGCAGCCGATGTAGTCAAAACCGCTAGCGCGGTAGATGGCCACGGCCTCGGGCGTGCCGCCCACGGTGCCCACGGGCTTGCCCACCGCATGGCAACGGCGCACACCATCGGCCATGAGTTGCACTACGTCGTCGTGCAGCAAGTTGCCCACATGGCCCATGGCCCCGCTTAAATCGCCGGGGCCAAAGAAGAGCGAGTCCACACCCGGCACGCTGGCGATTTCTTCCACCCGGGCCATGGCTTCGGGGGTTTCAATTTGCACAATCACGCTGACTGCGTCGTTGGCGACTTTGAAGTAGTCTTTCACGGTGCCAAAGCGTGAGCCGCGGCTCATGGCCGCCATGCCGCGCACGCCCTGGGGCGGGTACTTGGCGGCGGCCACCGCTTTGCGCGCTTCGTCAGCGTTTTGAATGAAGGGGAACATCAGCGACTGCGCGCCCGCGTCGAGCACGCGCTTGACCATGACGGTATCGTTCCAAGGCACGCGGGTAATCGGCAGCATGGGCGTGCCGGCAATGGCCTGCAGCATGTGGATCAGGTCTTGCAGGTCGAGTGGGGTGTGTTCCATGTCGACCACGCCCCAGTCAAAACCGGCGCAGCCTACGCCCTCGGCTACCAGGTGCGAGGCCGACATGATCCAGGTGCCTACGGGGTAGCCGCCGGGAAGGTCGGTGCGGGCGAGCAGGGTTTTGAAAGGGTTGTTCATAGGGTGTGCTTCGATGCAAACTTAAAAAATAGCGGGTTCCGGCGAAGGTGCATTGCCTTCTAAAAAATCGAAATCGCAGCCCTCGTGGGCTTGGGTGACATGCTGTTGATAGAGTTTAGTAAAGCCGCGTTGGTAGGGCTGGGCTGGCGCCGTCCACCGCGCTTTGCGGCGCGCCAGCTCGGCCTCGCTCACATGCAGGTGCAGGCTGCGCTGGGCGACGTTGAGTTCGATCTCGTCGCCAGTTTGCACCAGGGCTAGCGGCCCGCCCACGGCAGACTCGGGTGCAATGTGCAGCACGCAGGTGCCGTAGTGCGTGCCGCTCATGCGCGCGTCTGACAGGCGCAGCATGTCGCGCACGCCCGCTTGGAGCAGCTTTTTAGGAATAGGCAAATTGCCCCACTCCGGCATGCCAGGCGCACCGACCGGGCCCGCGTTGCGCAGCACCAGCACGGTGTTTGCGTCGCAGTCCAGCAATGGGTCTTGCATGGCGAGCAGCATGTCGGGTTGGTTGTCAAAAACCAGGGCCTTGCCTTTGTGCGCCAGCAGCTGCGGGTTGGCCGCGCTGGGTTTGATGACTGCGCCCTGCGGCGCCAGGTTGCCATAGAGCACGGCCAGTGCACCTGCGCTGCTGACGGGGTTGGCGAGTGGGCGGATCACGGCTTCGTCGTGCACCGTGGCAGTTTGCAAATTGCTGTGTACAGTTTGGCCCGTCACGGTGAGCGCATAGCCGTCTAGCTCGGCCTCGATGGTTTTCATGAGGGCGGGCAAGCCACCGGCGTAGTAAAAATCTTCCATCAAGCGGTCGCCGCTGGGGAAGAGGTTGGCCAGCACCGGCACGCGGCGGCCCATGGCGTCGAGGTCGGCCAGTGTGAGTGCAATGCCTGCGCGCCCCGCCATGGCAATGATGTGCACGGCGGCATTGGTCGAGCCACCCAAGGCCATTTGCACCGCCAGCGCGTTGAGAAAGGAGCCGCGCGTCAGCAAGCGCGAGGGCTTGAGGTCTTCCCAGACCATGCCGACAATGCGTTCGCCGCAATCGGTGGCCATGCGGGTATGGGCCGAGTCCATGGCCGGAATGCTGCTGGCACCGGGCAGGCACAGGCCTAATGCTTCGACCATGGCGGTCATGGTGGACGCCGTACCCATGGTGTTGCATGTGCCCGGAGCGCGCGTCATACGTGCTTCTAGCGCTATTAATTCAGTAGCAGTTAGTTTGCCTGCTTGGTGCTCGTCCCAAAACATGCGGGTGTGTGTGCCCGCGCCAATGCTGCGCGTGACGCCGCCTTGCACATGGCGGTCGTTGAGCATCGGGCCTGCGGGGCAGAAGAGCGTGGGGATGTCCATGCTGATGGCCCCCATGACGGTGCCGGGCGTGGTTTTGTCGCAGCCCGCCAGTAGCACCACGCCGTCGCAGGGCAGGCTGCGCAGCAGCTCTTCGACTTCCATGGCCAAGAAGTTGCGGTAGAGCATGGTGGTGGGTTTGACCATCACCTCGCCTAGGCTCATGGCGGGCAATTCGAGGGGGTAGCCCCCCGCCATGAGGATGCCTTTTTTCACGCTCTCGGCGCGCTCGCGCAAATGCGCGTGGCAGGGCGACAGATCGCTCCAGGTGTTGATGATGGCCACCATGGGTTTGTTCATCACGTCTTCGCGCCGCCAGCCCTGTTGCTGCATGCGTTGGCGGTGCGCAAAGCCGCGCATGCCAGCGTCGGCAAACCAGCGGCGGCTGCGCAAGTCTGCGAGTGTTTTTAATGGGGCGGGCATGGGGTGGAAAGCGGGCGAGAAGTACAGCCCGAGCTTAGTTCAATTGGGTGCATGCGCCATCGTAGCAAACCCTAGAATTCGCGAGACGTGCACAGCAAAAGGCGAGCGCCCAAAAAAATGGCCCACCTCAAGGGTGGGCCAAACAT
>CANFOR010000166.1 GCA_947448675.1 Betaproteobacteria bacterium | reverse complement strand
CAGACGTAGCAGGCATGCGCACCTCGGCGAAGCGCGAAGGTGATGAATGGGTATTGAACGGCACCAAGATGTTCATCACCAATGGTGTCAACGCCAATCTGTATTTCATTGCCGCCAAAACCGGCACAGCGCGCCACGCCATGAGCATGTTCATTGTGGAAAAAGGCACGCCAGGCTTTAGCGTGGGCCGCGCACTCAACAAGTCGGGTTGGCTGTCTTCCGACACCGCTGAGCTTATTTTGGACAAGGTGCGCGTCCCCGCAGCCAACCTGCTGGGTGAGGAGAACAAAGGCTTTTACTCGGTGATGAAGAACTTTCAAACCGAGCGAATTGCCTTGGCCGCGATGGCGGTAGGCCATTGCCAACAAGCGCTAAAGATGACGCTGGACTACGTGCGCCAGCGCCAAGCCTTTGGCGCTACGCTATGGGACAAGCAGACCATTCGCCAGCGCATCGCCATGCTCGACGCCAAGGTGCGCGCCGCGCGCAGCTTCATGTACCACTGCGCCTGGAGCGTCACGCAAGGCCGCGACATCGTGCAAGAGGTGTCCATGCTCAAGGCGCTCACCGGCGAACTGGTCAACGAAGTGCTGCAAACCTGCCAGCAGTTCCACGGCGGCATGGGCTATATGCGCGAATGCGCCATCGAACGCCTGTGGCGCGACTCCCGCGTGCTGGGCATTGGTGGCGGTGCCACCGAAGTCATGCTAGAAGAAGTTGCCAAGCGGTACTAAGTCCATAGGGCTCCACCATGCCACACATCGAAACCACCGTGACGGGGTCAGTAGCCCGCGTCACACTCCAACGCCCCGAAGTGCGCAATGCCTTTAACAGCGCAGCCATTTCCGAGCTGACCCAGGCCTTCGCCGAGCTGGGTGCGCGCAGCGACGTGCGTTGCATCGTGCTGGCCGCGCAAGGCAGCGCTTTCTGCGCCGGTGCCGACCTGCATTGGATGCGCAGCATGGCCGAGTACACGCATGCGCAAAACCAGGCCGACGCTGCCCAATTGGCCGAGATGCTGCGCGCCATCTACACCTGCCCCAAGCCCACCGTGGCCGCTATTCAGGGCGATGTGTATGCCGGTGGCATAGGCTTGGTGGCGGCTTGCGACATCGCCGTATCTGTCGACAGCGCGCAGTATTGCTTGAGTGAGGTCAAGCTCGGTTTGATCCCCGCCACCATCAGCCCCTATGTGGTTCGCGCCATGGGCGCACGCGCTGCCCACCGCTACTTTTTAACGGCAGAGCGCTTTAGCGCGCAAGAGGCGCTGCGCATTGGTTTTGTGCATGAAGTGGTGGGCGCAGCCCAGCTCGAAAGCAAAGTTGGCGAACTGGTGCAGCACCTGCAAAGCGCGGGCCCACAGGCCATGCGCATTTGCAAGCAGCTGCTGCACGACGTGGCCGAACGCGAGATTGAGCCGCACTTGGTTGCGCGCACGGTGCAAGGCATTGCCGACATCCGCGTCAGCGCCGAAGGCCGCGAGGGGCTACAGTCCTTCTTGCAAAAACGCAAACCATCTTGGCTTGCCTGAGCTGCACCACTGAAAGCAGGTCATGAACGAATTGCCCAATTTGCTAGACACGCCCCACCTGTTGGCCCTGGCCGCCGCCCTGGGCTGGGCCAGTGGTTTTAGGCTTTACGCGGTGGTGTTTCTCACCGGCGCTGCGGGCTACCTGGGTTGGGTGCCCCTGCCTGCGGGCCTGCACCTGCTGCAGCACCCGGCCATGCTGGTGGCCAGTGGCCTGATGTTCAGCCTGGAGTTCTTTGCCGACAAAATTCCCTTTATCGACTCGATTTGGGACATGGTGCACACCGTGATTCGCATCCCTGCGGGTGCCGCCTTGGCCGCTGCTGCTTTGGGAGCCGATAGCGCCACCATGTCCTCGGTAGCTGCCGTGTTGGGCGGCACGCTCGCAGCCTCGGCGCAGGCCACCAAACTCACCACCCGCGCGGCCATTAACGCTTCGCCCGAGCCCTTTAGCAATGTTGCAGCGTCTTTGTTTGAAGACGGCTTGGTGGTGGGCGCGCTGTGGCTGGCCAGCCACTACCCCTTTGCTTTTGCAGCAGCCTTGGCAGTCGCCTTGCTGCTGTCGGCTTGCTTAGTGTGGTTTTTGTTGCGCTTTTTTCAATCGACGCTGGCGCGCATGCGCAGCTTTTTTTCTGGCGCTGCGGCGCATTAGGTTGGGCCCATGTTTAGCAAAATCTTAATTGCCAATCGAGGTGAAATTGCCTGCAGAGTGCACGCCAGTTGTGCGTTGCTAGCTATCAAAACAGTAGCAATCTACGCAGATGCCGACGCCACCGCTAAGCACGTGCAGTTGTGCAACGAAGCCGTGCACATAGGCCCCAGCAACCCCAAAGACAGCTATTTGCGCGGCGAAGCCATCATCGCCGCCGCCAAGGCCTGCGGCGCGCAAGCGATCCACCCTGGCTATGGGTTTTTAAGCGAGAACGCGGGCTTTGCCCAAGCCTGTGCCGACGCCGGTTTGGTGTTTATTGGCCCGCCGCCTGCGGCCATTGAAGCCATGGGCCTCAAAGCCCAGGCCAAAGCCCGCATGGAAGCGGCCGGTGTGCCCCTGGTGCCGGGCTACCATGGCAGCAACCAAAAAGCGGCTTTCCTGCGTGCCCAAGCGGCCCGCATCGGCTATCCGGTGCTCATCAAGGCCAGTGCGGGCGGCGGCGGCAAAGGCATGCGCGTGGTCGAACGCGACGCCGACTTCGACGCGGCTCTGGCCTCCTGCCAGCGCGAGGCGCAGAGCAGCTTTGGCAACGACGCCGTGCTGATTGAAAAATACGTGAAGCGTCCACGGCATATCGAGATCCAAATTTTTGGCGACACGCAGGGCAATTGCGTCTACCTGTTCGAGCGCGACTGCTCAGTGCAACGGCGCCACCAAAAGGTGCTCGAAGAAGCGCCTGCGCCGGGTCTGCCAGATGCCCTGCGCCAGCAAATGGGGGAGGCCGCGGTAGCCGCTGCGCGCGCCGTGGGCTATGTGGGCGCGGGCACGGTGGAGTTCATCGTCGAGCAACGCGACGACGGCTCCATGGCCTTTTTCTTCATGGAGATGAACACCCGCTTGCAGGTCGAGCACCCCGTCACCGAAGCCATCACCGGCGTCGATTTGGTCGAGTGGCAATTGCGCGTGGCCTGCGGCGAGCCGCTGCCGCTGACGCAAGCGCAATTGCGCATCACTGGCCACGCCATCGAAGCACGCATTTGCGCTGAAAACCCCGACAACAATTTTCTGCCCGCCACTGGCACGCTGCAGGTCTATGCCAAGCCGCCGCACAGCAGCTTTGCCTCCAGTGCGCTGCGCTTTGACGACGGCGTGCGCCAGGGCGACGCCATCTCGCCGTATTACGACTCCATGGTGGCCAAGCTCATCGTGCATGGCAGCACCCGCGCTGAGGCTTTGGCGCGCTTGGACGCAGCCTTGGCGCAGACGCATATTGTGGGCTTGCAGACCAATGTGCAATTCTTGCGCCATGTGCTGGCCAGCCCCTCGTTTGCGCAAGCCCAGCTCGACACCGCGCTGATTACCCGCGAGCACAGCTTGCTGTTCCAACGCGAAAAGCTCGGCCTGCCCTTGATGGTGGCTGCTGCCGTAGCGCATAGCTTGGCGCAAGAAGCGCAGCTGGCAGGGGCCGACCCTTTCAGCCGCCGCGACCACTGGAGCACGCATGGCACACGCATGCGCCGCTTTGCCTTTGAGTTCCATGGCGAGCGGCACGAAGCACGCTTGGAGGTTTTGCATGACGGCGCACGCATGCTGAGCTTGAACCACAGCACTGGCCCCTTGCTATGGCAGCAAGGGGCAGACGATGCCAGTCGTTTTGCGTTGCAATTTTTAGCCTTCTCTGAACGTCTGAATATTTATGCAATTGGTCATGAAATGCACGTATTCAGTGCGATGGGTGCTAGCAAAATTATAGCAATTGACCTGCTCGCTCATGCTGCAGAAAGCGCCAGCAGCAGCGGCAAACTCAGCGCACCGATGCCCGGCAAAGTGGTGGCCTTCAAGGTGCAAGCTGGCGACGCGGTGCGCGCAGGCCAAATCTTGGCCGTGATGGACGCCATGAAAATGGAGCACAGCATTGCCGCCCCGAGCGACGGCACCGTGGGCGAGTTGCTCTACGCGCCGGGCGACCAAGTCGCCGAAGGCGCGCCCCTGCTCACCCTGACCCCCGCCGCGATGAAAGAAGCCGCCGCATGACCCTCCCCAACTATGTGAAATTGATCGACGTCGGCCCGCGCGATGGCCTGCAAAACGAAAAACAAATGGTGCCTGCGGCCGTCAAAATCGAGCTGGTGCACCGCCTGCAAGACGCTGGCGTGTGCCAGATTGAAGTCACCAGTTTTGTCTCCCCCAAATGGGTGCCGCAAATGGCCGACAACGCCCAGGTCATGGCCGGCATCGCACGCAAAAAGGGCGTGCGCTACTCGGTGCTCACGCCCAATTTGCAGGGCTTTGAGGCGGCGCTGAAAAGCCAGCCCGACGAGGTGGTGGTGTTTGCCGCCGCCAGCGAGGCCTTTAGCCAGCGCAACATCAATTGCTCGATCGCGCAAAGCATCGAGCGCTTTCGCCCGGTGGTGCAAGCAGCCCATGCCGCGGGCATAACGGTGCGCGGCGACATTTCTTGCACCGTGGGCTGCCCCTACGAGGGCGAGGTAGCGCCCGAGCGCACCGGCATGGTGGCGCGCCTGATGAAAGAGCTGGGCATCGACACCGTGGGCGTGTGCGACACCATTGGCACGGGCACACCGCGCAAAGTGCAGCGCGCGCTCGAAGCCGCCTTGGCGCACTACGCGCTCGACGATGTGTCGGGCCACTTCCACGACACCTATGGCCAAGCCCTGGCCAACACCTTGGCCAGCATGGAGCTGGGCGTGTGGCAGTTTGACACCTCGAGTGCGGGCCTGGGTGGCTGCCCCTATGCCAAGGGCGCGACCGGCAATGTGGCCACCGAAGACGTGGTCTACATGCTCCAAGGCATGGACATCAACACCGGCATCGACCTGCCCAAACTGATGGCGGCGGGCCACTACATCAGCGAGCATTTGGGCCGCGCCACGCTCTCGCGGGCGGCCAAAGCGCTGATGGCCAAAACCGCAGTCGAACTCGCAGCCGCGCCCGCGTAAACCCCTACGCACATACCAAAAACGCTATGAATTCAATAGCTGCATACGCACAATCCAAGCGCGTTCCAGGCACTTTTGAGGGTGAAATACCATCGCCTTGTGTGTCAATTTGCCATATGCACCTGGCCAGCGGCCTGTGCGCTGGTTGTGCACGCACGCTCGACGAAATCGCCACCTGGAGCAGCATGGACCGCGCGCAAAAACAAGCCGTGCTAGTTGCAGTTGCCAAGCGCCGTGAAAGCGCAAGCGCAAACGCAAAGGCAAATACAGCACAGGCCACCGATCCGCATGCTGCCAGCGCCAGCCTATGAAACAGATTCGCTTCAGCCTGGACTTTATTTCGCCCTACGCCTACTTGGCTTTTGAGCAGTTGCCGCAAGCCTTGCAAGGCATCAGCCACAGCGTGGTCTACGAGCCCGTTTTGTTTGCTGGTTTGCTGGCCCAGCATGGGCAACTCGGCCCTGCCGAAATTGCCCCTAAACGCATTTGGACTTACCGCCAAGTGCTGTGGCTGGCCCAGCAGCAAGGCATTGACATGCAGATGCCGCTGGCCCACCCCTTCAACCCCCTGCCCCTGCTGCGCTTGGCCCTGGCCTGCGGCAGCGGCGCGGCTGCGCAGCCCCTGCCCAGCCGCTATGTTTGCGAGCAAATTTTTCGCCATGTGTGGCGCGGCGGTGCCGATGCCGCAAGCAGCACGCGCTTGGCCGCACTCACGGCCCAACTGAGCGCACACGGCTTGGCGCAGCGCGACCCCGCTGGCAGCGCAGTGAAAACGCAGCTCAAAAATTTAAGCGACACAGCCGCCGCGCGCGGCCTGTTTGGCGTGCCCAGTTTCGAGGTTGATGGCCAGCTCTTTTGGGGCCTTGACGCCCTGCCCATGCTGCGCGCTTACTGTTTGGGCGATGCTTGGTTTACCGAGCACAGCCCATGGCACCAAGCCGCCAACACCGCCATGGGCGCACAACGAAAGACTTAGGTTTTCACGCACTTTTTGCCAAAGATCCACATCACGAAACCGATCTCAAGGGTTTGTACTGGTT
>CANFOR010000165.1 GCA_947448675.1 Betaproteobacteria bacterium | reverse complement strand
GTACGAAGGAGCCTGGTGTAAAACTTATTCAACAAATGATCCCCAAAATGGGTGGCGAACCTGTAATCCCGCCCAGAGAGGTTTCTTAAGTGTTACCGTAAAGAGGTTCTGAAAAGACAATAGATATTAAAGTCTTAAAACAGACGTTTGGCGCATGACCAAAGATTGTGTGCAGGTAGTATCCCATCAGCTACTTCCTTAGCAATGACAATAGCGTCGTGTTTTGAATTAGGCTATTTGAAGCCTATCCCATAGAGTGAAACACCTTGATGTGGATATTATGTTGAAAACCAAACCCTCCACCACCTTGGTCTACTCCACCGAAACCGGCCGCATCTGCCCCGATTGCAGCCAGCCGGTGGCGCAGTGCCAGTGCGCGGCTAACAAGCGGGCTTTGGCTGCGGCCAGCAGCGCGGCGGCGGACGGGGTGCTGCGGGTGCAGCGCGAGACCAAGGGGCGGGGCGGCAAAAGCGTGACGCTGGTGCGCGGCTTGGCGCTGGATGCTCTAGCGCTGGCCGCTTTGGGCAAACAGCTCAAAGCCGCCTGCGGATCGGGCGGCACGGCCAAAGACGGCGTGATAGAAGTGCAGGGCGACCATGTGGCCACGGTGATGGCGGCGCTGGTGAAGCTGGGGTATGCGGTGAAGCGCTCTGGCGGCTAGCTGGGGCGTGGGTTGGGCTAAATTTAGGAGGCTTTTAGGCTTCTAGCCCAATAGAATGTAGCACAAGCAGCTATTAAATGTGTAGCTAATTATACGCTTCCCAAGCGCTGCACCATATCGGGAAACTGCGCCACCATGCGTATCAGCAAGGCGGCTTGGGCGTTGGGTTTAGCGCGGCCTTGCTCCCAGTTTTCCAGCGTGCGCGGGTTGGTGAGTAGGTAGCGCGCAAACACGGGGCGCGACAGGTGCAGCTGCTCGCGCACACTGACAACGTCTTGTGGCAACAGCACTGGGGCGGGTTTGCTTTGTACCTTGAAGGTGCGCAGGGTCAGCTTGCCTTCGCGCTGCTTCCCCAGGGCATCAAAACCTTCTGTAAGTTCGGCAAAAATATCGCGTTTTTTGGTCATGGTGCTTTCCTTTCTTGTGGATGGCGTTGGTCTAGTTCGCGTTTGAGCATGTGCTTTAAAGCCTTGCGCTGCTCGGGTGTGAGGTCGTCGGCTTGGTCTTTGTCAAACACCGTAAACAGCCAAAACTGGTCGCCACCCAGCCACCAGTAGTAAATGACGCGCAAGCCACCGCGTTTGCCTTTGCCACGGCGTGGGTCTGGTTGGCGTAGCTTGCGCAAACCGCCGGTGCCTTCCATCACATCGCCAGCCTCGGGGTTGGCCATTAGCTCTTGCTGAAGGTTGCTATAGGCCTCGTCGTCCATGTAGTCTTTGCGGGTTCGCTCGAAGGGAGGGAGTTCTACAAAGGTGGCTTGCATGGTATTTATTATACGTTAGTTGCGTAGTTTTTAGGTGAAGGGCTGACCAGTGCTGCGCGGACTGGAATTCAATGAAAAACACCCACTGACTTTGGCAAGTAGAGCGGGTGCTTGAAATTGCGGATCGGGCGGCACGGCCAAAGACGGCGTGATAGATGTGCAGGGTGATGGCGGCACTGGGCAAGCTGGGGTATGCGGTGAAGCGCTCTGGCAGCTAGTTGGGCGCTTGGTTTGGGGTGGGTTTAGAAGCCATTTAGGCCGCTAGCCCAATAAAGACGGGCGTAGGCAGCTATTAAAAATATAGTAAATATGGGGCTTTATGCTACTTTGTTAAGGTTGAAAGGTCGCCCAGTATTGGCTTTAAGCCATCTCCAAAGACACTTTGCAGCCTGCGCGGGTGGCCAGCTCGATCAGCATGTCCAGGCTAAATTTGTCCCACTTGCCGCGCACCAGGTCTGACACACGGGATTGGGCGATGCGCAGCTCTTTGGCAGCCTGTGCCTGCGTCCAGCCGCGTTTGGCGATCAACAGCTCCAGGTCGCACATGAGCTGCGAGCGCATGCCCAGTACCACGGCTTCTTCGGCAGAAAAGCCCAGGTCAGCAAACACGTTGCCTGAGCCGGTGGTGATTTTTTCTTTCATACGTCATTCTCCATTTGCTTGTAACGGCGAATCGCCAAGTCAATATCGGGCTTGGCCGTTTTGGGGCTCTTCTTTTGGAAGGCGTGCAACACATAAACGGCATCAGCATGGCGCGCTACGTACAGCACGCGCCATTCACCCAGCACATGCACACGAATCTCATAAGCGCCTTTGCCCACATTTAGCATGGGCTTGAAGTCAGTAGGCATCAGCCCGCGCTGTGCCCGGTCAAGCTCGCGGCCACATTCACGGCGCGCATCACGCGGGAAGTTGACGAGGTCTTCTTGGCTGCTGCCGATGAACTTCAATATCTTCATTAATTTTGATTATATAAGTTTATTGATAACGAGGTTCCGACCGCTAGGAAAGACTCAAAACCGCCTGCGGGTCGGGCGGCACGGCCAAAGTCGGCTGTGTTGAAGTGCAGGGCGACCATGTGGCCACGGTGATGGCGGCTCTGGGCAAGCTGGGGTATGCGGTGAAGCGCTCTGGCAGCTAGTTGGGCGCTTGGTTTGGGGTGGGTTTAGAAGCCATTTAGGCCGCTAGCGCAATAAAGACGGGCGTAAATAGCTATTAAATTGTGAGCAAACCAGACCATTCCCGAGCGCTGTTGAAACCCCTGACATGACATGACATGACATGACATGACATGGCATGACATGGCATGACATGGCATGGCATGGCTTCTACCGGGTGCCAAGCGGCTCGGGGACCGCTTGGGTTGGCACGCGTTACGCAAGGCGAGTTGGCAGATGTTTTAAGCCGCCGCCTCCTGCCCGCTCTCGATATGCGCGCGCATCGCCGCCTGCGCCGCATGTACATCGCGCTTGAGCAGCGCCGCCATGATGGCGCGGTGCTCGGCCAAAGACTGGGCGATGCGCCCGGCCTTGAGCAAAGATTGCGCGCGGTTGAGTTTCATCACCTTGCGCAGGTCGGCCACCATTTGCTCGCGCCAGCGGTTGTTGGCCAGGCTGAGCAATTGGGTGTGAAAGGCTTCGTTCAGGCTGAAAAACTTCACGCGGTCTTTGACCGCTTTTTCGAGCTGCTGGTGCAAGGCCTCTAGCGCTTGCAACTGCTCTTGGCTGGCCGTTAGCGCTACCACGCCCGCTGCGTCGGCCTCTAGCACGGCCATCAGGTGGAACACGTCGCGCAGGTCTTTGGCGTTGACCTCGGTTACGTAGGCGCCGCGCCGCATTTTCATGGTCACCAAGCCCTCGGCGGCCAGCACTTTGATGGCTTCGCGCAGGGGGGTGCGGCTGATGCCAAACTCTTGCGCTAGCTTTTGCTCGTCGATCCAGGCGCCGGGTTCCATGTCGTCTTTTTGCGCTTTGAAAATGCGCTGGCGCAGCAGCTCTGCCACCTCTTCGTAGAGGGGGCGGGGCTTGAGCTGGCTGTGGGGTGTTGGGGCGTTCATGGTTGTGCTTATGGCCCCATAAGTTTACATGAAACTGAATTTTGAATTCATAATTAGGTTTGAAATTTTGGGTAAAATCAGCCCATGACCGACACCTTCAAACCCGCAAGCCTGGCCGACTGGCACAAGGCTGCCGCCAAGTCCGCCCCCGGTGGCAGTGTAGACGCGCTCAACTGGCTCACGCCAGACGGCATAGCCGTCAAGCCGCTGTACACCGCGCAAGACGTGGCGGGCCTGCCGCACGCCAACACCTTGCCCGGCTTTGAGCCCTATATTCGCGGCCCACAGGCCACCATGTACGCCGTGCGGCCTTGGACGATTCGGCAGTACGCGGGCTTCTCCACCGCCGAAGAGTCCAACGCCTTCTACCGCAAGGCCCTGGCGGGCGGCGCGCAGGGCGTGAGCGTGGCGTTTGACCTGGCCACGCACCGGGGCTACGACTCCGACCACCCGCGCGTAACCGGCGA
The DNA here is from genome assembly GCA_947448675.1 of Betaproteobacteria bacterium. Taxonomy (GTDB): domain Bacteria; phylum Pseudomonadota; class Gammaproteobacteria; order Burkholderiales; family Burkholderiaceae_C; genus CANFOR01. The sequence goes on along the minus strand of CANFOR010000165.1, from coordinate 2,304 downwards.
CGTGGGCAAGGCCGGTGTAGCCATTGACAGCGTGGAAGACATGAAGATTTTGTTCAACGCTATTGCGCTGGACAAAGTGAGCGTGAGCATGACCATGAACGGCGCAGTGCTGCCGGTGCTGGCGGGCTACATCGTGGCGGCAGAGGAGCAGGGCGTAGCGCAGGCGCAGCTCAGTGGCACGATCCAGAACGACATTCTCAAAGAATTCATGGTGCGCAACACCTACATCTACCCGCCCGAGCCGAGCATGCGCATCATTGGCGACATCATTGAATACACGGCGCAGCACATGCCCAAGTTCAATTCCATATCGATCAGCGGCTACCACATGCAAGAGGCCGGTGCCAACCAAGCGCTGGAGCTGGCATTTACCCTGGCAGACGGCCAGGAATATGTGCGCACTGCTATCAAAAAAGGAATGGACGTAGACGACTTCGCCGGGCGCCTGAGCTTCTTTTGGGCCATTGGCATGAACTTCTATTTAGAAGTGGCCAAGATGCGCGCGGCGCGCCTGCTGTGGTGCCGCATCATGAAGGGCTTTGACGCCAAGAGCCCCAAGAGCCTGATGCTGCGCACGCACTGCCAAACCAGCGGCTGGAGCCTGACCGAACAAGACCCGTACAACAACGTGGTGCGCACCACCATTGAAGCCATGGCTGCGGTCTTTGGCGGCACACAAAGCCTGCACACCAACAGCTTTGACGAAGCCATTGCCCTGCCCACTGAATTTTCTGCCCGCATTGCACGCAACACGCAGCTCATCATCCAAGAAGAGACGCACATCACCAGCGTGATCGACCCCTGGGCGGGCAGCTACATGATGGAAAAGCTCACCCAAGACATGGCTGACGCCGCCTGGAAGATCATTGAAGAAGTCGACGCCATGGGCGGCATGGTCAAAGCGGTAGACAGCGGCTGGGCCAAGCTCAAAATTGAAGCGGCAGCGGCAGAGAAGCAGGCGCGCATCGACAGCGGGCAAGACGTGATCGTCGGTGTAAACAAGTACAAGCTCAAGACCGAAGACGCAATTGAGTCGCGCGACATTGACAACGTGGCCGTGCGCGAAGGGCAGATCGCTCGCCTGCGCGAAATTAAGCAAAAACGCTCTGCAGAGCGCGTCAATACTGCGTTGGCAGCTATCACTTTTGCAGCAGGGCACCCCGATACAAAAGATGCCGATGGCAAACCCGCCAACCTGCTCGACCTGTGCGTCAAGGCGGTGCGCGAGCGCGCCACCGTGGGCGAAGTGAGTGACGCGTTAGAGCAAGCCTTTGGTCGCCACCGCGCCGACATTCACAAGGTCAGTGGCGTGTACGCCGCCGCCTACGACGCAGAGTCCACCGAGGGCGAGACCATGGAATACTGGAACCAACTCAAATCGGACATCGCCGAGTTCGCAGAAAAGCAAGGTCGCCGCCCGCGCGTGATGATCTCCAAACTCGGCCAAGACGGCCACGACCGAGGTGCCAAAGTGGTGGCCACCGCTTTTGCCGACCTGGGCTTTGACGTCGACATGGGCCCGCTCTTCCAAACCCCCGAAGAATGCGCCCGCCAAGCCATCGAGAACGACGTGCACGCCGTGGGCGTCAGCACCCTGGCCGCTGGCCACAAAACCCTGGTGCCTGCCATCATTGCCGAGCTGAAAAAGCAAGGCGCGGATGACATCATCGTCTTCGTCGGTGGGGTCATTCCACGGCAGGATTACGACATGCTTTACGAGGCAGGCGTCAAAGGCATCTACGGGCCGGGCACGCCGATTCCGGTGTCTGCGCGGGATGTGTTGAGCCAGATTGAGAAGGCTTTGACAAAACAAGGGCAGTAAACTACCATTTGATGCATATCAATGGTATGTATCAATGATGTCCATCGCCTGAAGGAGCCTGTCATGTCCACACTCACCTTGCCCACCGCCAAAGTTTTCACCACTGGCCGCAGCCAGGCCGTTCGCCTGCCCAAGGCTTTTCGGTTTAACACCGCAGAAGTCACGATTGAGCGGCAAGGGGATGCGGTCGTTTTGCGTCCAAAGCCTGATGGTGAAGATTGGGCGCAGCAGGTGCTGGCAGCGGTAGCTGCGTTTGGACCGGACTTCAAACTCGAGCGCAGTGAAGAATGGCCCCAAGCTGATCGGGAGCCCTTGCTGCCATGACGTATCTGCTGGACACCAACATCTGCATTTACGTCATCAACGAGCATCCCGCGCAGGTGTTGCAGCGTTTGATTCAGGCGGGGCGCGAGTCGCTGGCTATCTCTACGGTGACGGTCGCAGAGTTGGCATTCGGTGTTGCAAAGAGCACCCGCGCTGAT
>CANFOR010000164.1 GCA_947448675.1 Betaproteobacteria bacterium | reverse complement strand
CATTGCCATGCAAGGCACGCCGATTTACGAAATGGTCTCGGGAGCCTACCAAGTCACCCTGGTAGGGGCCTTTGTGCCCCTGGTTTTTGGCTTGTACTGGAAGCGCGCCACCACCCAGGGCGCTATCTTTTCCATAGTGCTCGGCGTAGTGTCCTGGCTGCTCTTCACGGCAACACCTGCTGGCAACCAATTCCCAGCCCAGCTCGCAGGCCTGCTGGGTGCGTTGGCGGGCATGTTGATCGGCTCGCTCGGCCCACAGGCCATTCGCAACAGCCATGCGGCGCACCACGCGCTGGCCCACTAAGAGCCGGGCATTGGTGCCACTTATGCTGCTGCCACTTATAATTGAAAGCTTTGCGCAACCTGCGCAGTCCCCACCAGCGAACAGCCATGCCAATCTACGCCTATAAATGCAGTTCCTGCGGGCACCAGAAGGATGTTTTGCAAAAAATGTCCGACGACCCGCTGAGCCTATGCCCCGCCTGCGGCGCAGCCAGCTTCGCCAAGCAGCTCACTGCAGCGGGCTTTCAGCTCAAAGGCTCAGGCTGGTACGCCACCGACTTCAAAGGTGGGCCTGTGTCAGCCCCACCTACCGAAGCCAAAACCGATGCAACGCCCAGCGAGGCCGGTAAAAAGACCGAAGGCGCTGCAACAACGCCTGCTGCGGCCCCCGTAGCTGCGGCCGCGAGCAAAAGCGAGTCAGTCAGCCCGGCTCCCAGCAGCGCTCCCAGCGCGGGGCAGTAAGCCATGATGGCCGCCGTGCGTAAATGGTTGCTCGCAGGCCTGCTGGTCATCGTGCCCTTGGGCATTACGGTCTGGGTACTCGAATGGATCATCAGCACGCTGGACCAAACCCTGTTAATTCTGCCCAACGCTTGGCGACCCGACGTTTGGATCGGCATCCATATCCCCGGTTTTGGCGTGCTTTTGGCCTTTGCTATTTTGCTCTTGGTCGGTGCGATTGCCAGCAACTTTTTGGGCCGCAAATTGGTCGAATGGGGCAATGTGCTGCTCAACCGCATACCAGTGGTGCGTTCCATCTACTCAGGCGTCAAGCAAGTCTCTGACACTTTGTTTTCGGAGAACGGCAACGCCTTTCGCAAAGCTTTGCTGGTGCAATGGCCGCGCGAAGGCATGTGGACGATTGGCTTTTTAACCGGCGTGCCCGGCGGTGATGTGGCCACGCACCTCACCGATGGCGAGTACCTGAGTGTCTACATCCCCACCACGCCCAACCCCACCGGCGGCTACTTCATCATGCTCAAAAAGAGCGATTGTATTGAACTCAAAATGAGCGTAGACGAAGCGCTCAAATACATCGTGTCCATGGGCGTGGTCGTGCCCAACGGGCCTGCAAATTCTTCTGTCCACCCTTCCAACACTTAACGCGGCACTCTGGCGCGCGAATCGGGAATATTTATGTCTATGCGTTCACACTATTGCGGTCTGGTGACCGAAGCCCTGCTGGGCCAAAGCGTTTCTTTGTGCGGCTGGGTCAACCGCAGGCGCGACCACGGCGGCGTGATTTTTGTTGACCTGCGTGACCGCGAAGGCTATGTGCAAATTGTCTGCGACCCTGATCGCGCCGAGATGTTTGCTATCGCCGAAGGCCTTCGCAATGAGTTTTGCGTGCAAGTCAAAGGCCTGGTGCGCGCCCGCCCCGATGGCACCACGAATGACAATTTGAAGAGCGGCAAAATCGAGGTGCTGTGCCACGAGTTGATCGTGCTCAACCCGTCTGTCACACCGCCCTTCCAGCTCGACGACGACAATCTTTCCGAAACCACCCGCTTGACGCACCGCGTGCTTGACCTGCGCCGCCCATACATGCAGCGCAACCTGATGCTGCGCTACAAAGTGTCGATGGAAGTGCGCAAGTTCCTCGACGCCAATGGTTTTGTCGACATCGAAACCCCCATGCTCACTAAAAGCACGCCCGAGGGCGCGCGCGACTACTTGGTGCCCAGCCGCGTACACGACGGCATGTTCTTCGCTCTACCCCAGTCGCCCCAACTCTTTAAGCAGTTGCTCATGGTGGCTGGCTTTGACCGCTACTACCAAATCACCAAATGCTTCCGCGACGAAGACCTGCGCGCCGACCGCCAGCCCGAGTTCACGCAGATCGATATTGAAACCTCGTTTCTCGGTGAGCAAGAGATTCGCGACATGTTCCAGGGCATGATCAAAACCGTGTTCCAAAACACCATGGGTGTAGACCTGGGCGAGTTCCCCGTCATGCCCTATAGCGAGGCCATGCACCGCTACGGCTCCGACAAGCCCGACTTGCGCGTGCAAATGGAGTTTACCGAGCTGACCGACGTCATGGCCGACGTAGACTTCAAAGTCTTCTCGGCCCCTGCGCAGATGAAGGGTGGCCGTGTGGTGGCCCTGTGCGTGCGCGGCGGCGCTGAAATGCCACGCAGTGAGATCGACGCTTACACCGAGTTCGTCAAAATCTATGGTGCCAAGGGCTTGGCCTGGATAAAAGTCAACGAGCTGGCCAAGGGTAAAGAAGGGCTACAAAGCCCCATCGTGAAGAACTTGCACGACAAAGCCATTGCCGAAATTTTGACACGCTCGGGCGCGCAAGACGGCGACATTATTTTCTTTGGTGCCGACAAAGCCAAGGTGGTGAATGACGCCATTGGCGCACTGCGCCTGAAAATTGGCCACAGCGTCCTGGGCAAAAAGAACGGCCTGTTTGAAGACCGCTGGGCCCCGATGTGGGTGGTGGACTTTCCGATGTTTGAGTTCGACGAAGAAGCCCAGCGCTACACCGCTGTGCACCACCCCTTCACCGCGCCCAAAGATGGCCACGAAGACTGGATGGTCACCGCGCCCGAGAAATGCATCGCCAAGGGCTATGACATGGTGCTCAACGGCTGGGAAATCGGTGGTGGCTCAGTGCGTATTCACCGCGCGGACGTGCAGCAAAAAGTGTTTGATGCGCTCAAAATCACGCCCGAAGAAGCGCAAGTTAAATTCGGCTTCTTGCTCGACGCTCTGCAATACGGCGCGCCCCCACACGGTGGTCTGGCCTTTGGCCTGGATCGCGTTGTCACGCTCATGACCGGCGCGGATTCGATCCGCGACGTGATCGCCTTCCCCAAGACCCAGCGCGCCCAGTGCTTACTCACCCAAGCGCCCTCAGAAGTCGACGAAAAGCAATTGCGCGAACTGCACATCAAGCTGCGCAATACCGACTTGGTCAAAATCGTGTAAGGCTTCTGCACGGAGCCTTGCGTACCTACAAAATTCCCTTGTCGGTGCTGGTAGTGATCTACACCCCAGCGCTCGACGTGCTGCTGATTCGCCGTTCTGACGCCGGCACTTGGCAGTCGGTCACCGGCGCTAAAGACGCGCTGAGCGAATCTTTTTACGCCACGGCCGTGCGCGAGGTCTATGAAGAAACCGGCATTGCCTGTGGCAGCGGCAGCGCGCTGTCGGGTGCCTTGCAAGACTGGCACTTAGAAAACGTCTACGACATTTACCCGGAGTGGGCCTACCGCTACGCGCCGGGCGTGGCGCGCAACACCGAACATTTGTTTGGCCTGTGCGTGCCCGCTGGCACGTCAATTGTGCTGAGCCCGCGCGAGCATACGGCCTACCAATGGTTGCCCTGGCGCGAGGCAGCAGACGCCTGTTTTTCGCCCTCCAATGCCGAAGCCATCTTGCTGCTGCCACAATGCTTGCGTGAACATCCCTAGCCCACCTAAGCACCAGCTCCTGCGCGTTGCCACCTACAACATCCACAAAGGTGTGCAAGGCCTGGGACCACGGCGGCGGCTAGAAATTCACAACCTGGTGCACGCGGTCGAGCAGCTCGACGCCGACGTGGTCTGCCTGCAAGAAGTGCGCAAAGAGCACCGCCGCTTAGACACTTACTTCACCCGCTGGCCCGAGCTACCGCAGGCCGACTACTTGGCTCCTGAAGGCTACGAAGCGGTCTACCGCAGCAATGCGGTTACGCGCCACGGCGAGCATGGCAACGCGGTGCTCTCGCGCTGGCCCGTCATTGGCCACGGCCATGAAGACATGTCGGACCACCGCTTCGAGCAACGTGGCCTGCTGCATGTGGAACTGCTGTTTCACCAAGTGCCGGTGCACATCGTGGTGCTGCACCTGGGTTTGATCGCCGCCAGCCGCCAGCGCCAGGTGGCGCAACTGGCGCGCTATCTGGAGCGCGAGGTACCTGCAGATGCTCCGTTAATCGTCGCGGGCGACTGCAATGACTGGAAAGCGCGCTTGCAGCCTTCGTTTACAGCTATTAATTTAATAGCGTACGCAGGACGCCACCCAGCCACCTTTCCCTCACGCATGCCCTTGTTGCAGCTCGACTACGTGTATGCACGTGGCATGCAGCCCCTTGGCGTCACGGTGCCGCGCGGGCGCAACTGGGCCCGCATGTCGGACCATCTGCCTGTGGTGGCCGAGTTTGCTTTGCCCTTGGCTTTACCTGAAAGAGGCGCATGAAAAACACCGATGCCATGCCCGACCTGCTGCAAGGTAGCGGCCAATTCTTTCCGGCGCTCATCAGCGCCTTTGACGGCGCCCAACAGCACATCATGCTGGAGACCTATATTTTTGACTTCACCGGCAGCGGGCAAGCCCTGGGCTTGGCCTTGGAGCGCGCGGCGCAACGCGGCGTTCGGGTGCAATTGGTTGTAGATGGCGTGGGTACCGGGCCCTTGCCTGCCCAGTGGCAGCAGCGCTTTGAAGCTGCCGGCGTGCAGTGCCAAGTCTACTCACCGCTGGGAAGGTTCGGCTTGCTATCTCCCAGCCGCTGGCGGCGTTTGCACCGCAAGCTCTGCGTGGTAGACGCAGGCACGGCGCAGGCCCTGGGCTTTTGTGGCGGCATCAATGTACTCGACGATTACTACGACCCCAACCACGGCCACCTGAGCGCGCCGCGCTTTGACTTTGCGGTGCGCCTGCAAGGGCCGCTGGTAGACGAAGTGGCGCAGAACATGGCCCTACTCTGGCAGCGCAGCATCAAAACGCGCTGGACCGAGCGCTTCAAACCGGCAAGCCCACAAGCCCTTCTCGCTACAGATTCAATAGCTGAATACGCAGGCAGAACGAGCGTTGCGCTGGTTTTTAGAGACAACGTGCGCAACCGAAAAAAAATCGAGCAAGCCTACCGCAAAGCGATTGGAGAAGCGCGCCACAGCATCGTCATCGCCAACGCCTACTTCTTGCCGGGCGGTAAATTGCGCAAGGCCTTGGTGCATGCGGCCCAGCGCGGCATCCGGGTGCAGTTGCTCTTGCAGGGCAAATACGAGTACTTTATGCAATACCACGCGGCGCGGCCGGTGTTCCATGCGCTATTGCAGGCGGGCATTGAAATTTACGAATACGCGCCGAGCTTTTTGCACGCAAAGGTAGCCGTGGTTGACGCGCACAACGCCAAGCCCTGGGCCACGGTGGGTTCATCGAACCTCGACCCTTTGAGCCTGCTGCTGGCGCGTGAGGCCAATGTGGTGGTACACCATGCAGGCTTCGCGCAAGACCTGCACCAGCGCCTGCAACTGGCCATGCAAAGCGAGGGGCAGCGCATGGACCCGCAAGCCTTTGCCCACCGCCCGCTGCGCCAGCGCGCGCTCGACTGGCTAGCCTTTGGCCTGATGCGCTTGGCGCTGTGGCTGACGGGTAAGCAGTACTGAGCTTGCCTGCTGGCAGAACGGCTTGCTGGCTCAGGCACTCAGGCGCGTTAAGGCGCTGTTGGCTTGAGCGCGGCCTCTAGCGCGTCCACTAAGGCACGGTTTTCGGGCGCTACATCGCTGGCAAAGCTGCGCACAACTTTGCCTTTGCGGTCGATCAAATACTTGTGAAAATTCCATTGCGGGCTGCTCTGTGTAGCCTTGGACAGCTCTGCGTAAAAAGCGTTTTTTTGCGGGCCCACCACCTTGGTTTTAGCCAGCATCGGAAACTTCACGCCATAGGTGTTGAAGCAAAAGTCGGCAATCTCTTTGGACGAGCCGGGTTCTTGCTGGCCAAAGTCGTTCGACGGAAAACCCAAGACCACCAAACCGCGCGCCTCGTACTTGGCGTACAGCGCCTCCAGGCCCTGGTACTGACTGGTAAAGCCGCAATAGCTGGCAGTGTTGACCACCAAGATCGCCTTGCCTTGGTACTTACACAAGTTTTGCGGCGCGTCGTCTTGCAAACGCGGGAACTGGTGGCGCAGCAAGGCCGGGCAATCGCCCGTTTCTGCGGCCTGCGCTGCAGTCAGGATACACAGCGCGGCCAGGGCGGTATGCACGAGAAAACAAAGCTTGCTAGTTTGCAACATGAGTATCTTTCGAGACAAATTTTGAACTCGCATG
>CANFOR010000163.1 GCA_947448675.1 Betaproteobacteria bacterium | reverse complement strand
TGGCACTACACTTAGTGCATTGCATTTTTTAGCATCACCCTCAGCTACCCACCATGCGCAAACTTTGGCTTATTTTTACCCAAACCGTGACCGTCTTGCTGGCGGTGTATTTTGTCGTCGCCACGCTGCAGCCTAGCTGGCTGAACCGCGCCTCTAGCAGCGCAGGCACCGTGCCGGTGCTGCAGGCAGGCGCTACAAGTTCTGTAGCTGCTCCCGCAGGCTCCATGCGCCTTGCAGCCCAAAAATCTTCTTCTGCGGTGGTCAGCATCAATACCAGCAAAGTGGTAGCACAAAACCCGCACGGCAACGACCCGTGGTTTAAATTTTTCTTTGGCGAACAAAACCAACAGCCGCAAACCGGCCTGGGCAGTGGCGTGATCGTCAGCAGCAATGGCATCATCTTGACCAACAACCATGTGGTCGAAGGCGCAGACGAAATCGAAGTCGTGCTCAACGACAACCGCCGCGCCCGCGCCAAGGTGGTCGGTACCGACCCCGACTCCGACCTGGCCGTGCTCAAAATCGAGCTCGACAAGCTCCCCGCCATCGTGTTGGCCGCGCCCGACGCCGTGCAGGTGGGCGACCCGGTGCTGGCCATAGGCAACCCCTTTGGCGTGGGCCAAACCGTCACCGGCGGCATCGTCAGCGCGCTGGGCCGCAACCACCTGGGCATCAACACCTTTGAGAACTTTATCCAAACCGATGCCGCCATCAACCCCGGCAACTCGGGCGGCGCACTGGTCGACGTGAACGGCAACTTGGTCGGCATCAACACCGCCATTTACTCGCGCTCGGGCGGCAACATGGGTATCGGCTTTGCCATCCCCGTGGCCACCGCCAAAAGCGTGATGGACGGCATTGTGAAAGACGGCGTGGTCACCCGCGGTTGGATCGGCGTCGAGCCGCAAGACCTCTCGCCCGAGCTGGCCGAGAGCTTTGGCGTCAAAGCCAGCCAAGGCGTGCTCATCACTGGCGTGCTGCAAGGCGGCCCCGCCGCGCAAGCGGGCATGAAACCCGGCGACGTGATTGTGGCCGTGGCCGGCAAAAACGTAGCCAATGTCTCCGAAATGCTAGCCGCCGTAGCCGCCCTCAAGCCCGGCAGCAGCGCCAACTTTAAGCTGCAGCGCGGCGACAGTGCGCTGGCGCTGGATGTGACGGCGGGGGTACGGCCACGGCCGAAGGTTGGGGCACGCTAATGTAGTGAGTGCAGTGTAGCTGCGCTGAATGCTACAAAATAAATAGCTGCTCACGCATATTCCATGCGCCTTTCAGCCATTTTTTACTCTAGCGCAGCGCAGCCTATGCAGACTTTTCAGCGTCTGCCGCGTCAGCAGGTGCCTTGGTGCTTTTAACGAAAAAGCTGGCGGCGATGATGCCGACCTCGTACAGGCCGCCGACCACGGCGAGCAGGATCAGCATGGAGCTGGCGTCGGGCGGGGTGACCATAGCGGTGCCTACGGCGGCAAGCACCCAGAAGTAGCCGCGCCACTCGCGCAATTGCTGCACGCTGAGCAGGCCCATGCGCACCACCAAAATCACGGCCACGGGCACTTCAAAGGCCAGGCCAAAGGCCAGGAACATGCCCAACACAAAGTTTAAATATTCTTCAATGTCGGGCGCGGCGGTGATGGACTTGGGCGCAAAGGTCTGGATGAACTGAAACACTTTGCCAAAGACAAAATAATAGCTAAAGGCCACACCGGCAAAAAACAGCAAAGTGCTGGAGACCACCAGGGGCAGCACCAGCTTTTTTTCGTGCGAGTACAGGCCGGGCGCGACAAAGGCCCACACCTGGTAGAGCACATAAGGCAGGGCCAGCAAAAAAGCCGCCATGAACAAAATTTTCAGCGGCACCACAAAGGGCGAGATCACGTTGGTAGCGATCAGCGTGGCGCCCTTGGGCAGGTGGGCCACCAAGGGCGCGGCCAAGATGTCGTACAGGGCCGAGGGGCCAGGGAAGAAGGCCAAGATGGCGGCGGCGATGCCGATGGCCATGGCGGCTTTGATGAGGCGGTCGCGCAGCTCGACCAAATGTTGCACAAAAGGTTGTTCGGTGCCGGCTAGCTCGTCGTCTTTTTGGGGATCGGTCATGGGGTGGTCGTGGCGTTCCCGGCGGCCGCTGGGCGCGGCCGGAAGCGGGCTACGCGGGCCGCGCCCGACATCGCCTTGGTGCGAATGCCGTTGCGGGCTTTGTACCACTGTGGCGTAGCGCCCTGCTTAACGCGCCACTTTTTGTGCGGGTGTTTGTATTCGGGGTAGATGGCAAAGGGTTCGTTGCCCAGGGCTTGGCCCAGCACCTTGGCGGTATCGCTGGTGGCGTCGCTCCACTGTTTTTCAAAATCAGAGGCGCTGGTTTGGATGGAGTTTTCTACGTCGCGGGCTGCGCCTTCGACGGTTTCTTTCATCTTCTTCAGCTCATCGAGGTCCATCGAGCGGTTCACCTCGGCCTTGATGTCGGCCACGTAGCGCTGCGCCTTGCCCAGCAAGGTGCCCACGGTACGCGCCACGCGCGGCAGCTTCTCAGGCCCGATGACGATGAGCGCCACCGCGCCGATCAGCGCCATTTTGGAAATGCCTAGGTCGATCACGCTCGTAGCCCGTGTGCCGCTCAGGCCTTGGTTTTGGCTTCCACGTCGATCGTGGTTTTTTCAGCGGCGGTGCTGCTGCTCACTTGCGCGGCGGGCTTGTCGTCTGCAGCGGCGCTGGTGGCGCCGTCTTTCATGCCATCTTTAAAGCCTTTCACGGCTCCGCCCAGGTCGCCGCCAATGTTTTTGAGCTTCTTGGTGCCAAACACCATCACCACGATGAGCAGCACGATCAACCAATGCCAAATAGAAAATGAACCCATAGTTTTCTCCTGAAAATCTGTCTAGAACAAAGCCAATTTTAGCCGCGCAACCAGGGGCGCGGCCCGCCCATCACATGCACATGCAAATGGTGTACCTCTTGCCCACCCAGAGCGCCTGTATTGGACACGATGCGAAAGCCCCCCTCAGGGTAAGGGGTACAACCCTCTTGCAAAGCCAGCTGGGGCGCAAGCAGCATCATGCGGCCCATCAAGCGCTCGTGCGCGGGCGTGAGCTGGGCCATCGAGGCAATGTGCTGCTTGGGCACCAGCAAAAAATGCACGGGCGCCCAGGGGTTGATGTCGTGAAAGGCGAAGATGTCTTCGTCTTCATAGACCTTGCGCGAAGGGATTTTGCCTTCGATGATTTTGCAAAAAATGCAGTTTGCGTCGTGCATCGCTTCAAACTCCGGGGCCCGCTCAGGCCAATTTATTGTCAACAAAACGCAGCCAACCGCGAATGCAGCGGTACAGGTACCACAACCAGATCAGGCCATAGGCAATAAACCCTGGCAAGATAAAAAACAACCACAGCGGCGAGGCCAGCACGAGCCACAGCACCGTCCACCAAAAGGTGCGGATCATGTAGCTGTGGTGGCTTACGTAAATGGCGTCAAGCTCGTCACCGCGTTTGATGTAGTTGATGATGAGCGCGATCACCGCCAGCGTGCCCACGCTGAACCAAGCCGCTGTGTGCAAACCATACAGCACATGCATGACAGTGCGGTCACCCGGCGTTTTGCCCTGTTTTAAATCAGCGTAATTGGTTTCAGCCATGTTTTTGCTCCTCTGCGGTGGCCCGGGTCTGTGCCTTGCGCAAGGCTTTTTCTTCAATGCCGCTGGTACCCGCGCGGCGCTCTAGCTCGGCAATCACGTCTGCTGGCTGCAGGCCGTAGTGGGCCAGGGCGATCAGGCTGTGGAACCACAGGTCGGCCACCTCGCCGACCAAGGCGGCTTTGCTGCCGCCGTGGTCGAGGTCTTTAGCGGCCATCACCACCTCGGTGGCTTCTTCACCGATTTTTTTCAAGAAGGCGTTGGGGCCTTGGTGCAGCAAGCGGGCCACGTAGCTGGCTTGTGGGTCGCCACCATTGGCGGCTTTGCGGCTTTCGATCACCGCGGCCAAGTGTTGCAAAGAGTCGTTAGAAGTCATAGCGCTTAGTTGTAGATGGAAGCGGGGTCTTTCAAGACCGGCTCAGCGGCTTGCCATGCGCCATCATGGTAGAGCTGAAAAAAACAACTGTGGCGGCCGGTGTGGCAGGCGATGGAAGGTGTGTGGCCTTCTTGGGTGACGCTGAGCAACAGCACGTCGTTGTCGCAGTCCATGCGAATGGCGTGAACGCGCTGCACATGGCCCGACTCTTCGCCCTTGAACCACAGCTTGCCGCGCGAGCGGCTGAAGTAGACGGCCCGGCCCAGTTCGGCGGTTTTTTGCAAGGCCTCGCGGTTCATCCAGGCGAACATCAGCACGTCCTTGCTGCTGGCCTCTTGCGCAATCACGGGTACCAAGCCCTGCGCGTCCCATTTCACGGTGTTGATCCAATCCATGGCGCAATTGTCGGTGAAAACGCTTGCTGAATTTACAAGCGCACCGGAATGCCGCGCTCAGCCATGCGGGCTTTGGCCTGGCCGACGGTGAACTCTGCGTAGTGGAAGATGCTAGCGGCCAACACCGCGTCGGCCCCGCCCTGCTGCACGCCGTCGGCCAAATGGTCGAGCGTGCCCACGCCACCCGAGGCGATGACTGGCACGCCCACCGCGTCGGCCACGGCGCGGGTCAGGGCCAAGTCGAAGCCACTTTTGGTGCCGTCGCGGTCCATGCTGGTGAGCAGAATTTCGCCTGCGCCCAGCGCGGCCATGCGCGTGGCCCATCGCACGGCGTCGAGCCCAGTGTTTTGGCGGCCACCGTGGCTGAACACGTCCCAACCCGGGCCCGCAACGCGGCCATCGGCGTTGACGCGCAGCTCGTCTTGCGGCGCACGTTTTTTGGCGTCGATGGCCACGACGATGCACTGGGCGCCGTATTTGGCCGAGGCTTGGGCAATCACTTGCGGATTGGCAATGGCGGCGGAGTTGAAACTGGTTTTGTCAGCGCCCGCATTGAGCAAGCGCCGTACGTCGGCCACGGTGCGCACGCCACCGCCCACGGTGAGCGGAATAAAAACCTGACTGGCCACGGCTTCGATGATGGGCAAAATGAGGTCGCGCCCGTCGCTGGTGGCGGTAATGTCTAAAAACGTGAGCTCGTCAGCGCCCTGCAGGTTGTACCGCGCAGCAATTTCGACCGGGTCGCCAGCGTCGCGCAGCTCGACAAAATTAATGCCCTTGACCACGCGGCCACCGGTCACGTCGAGGCAAGGAATGATGCGTTTGGCGAGCATGGTGTGGCGCTTCAAAAATGGTTGACGAGTGGTTTACAGGCAATCTACGCATGGGCTTGCGGCAAGCACAGTTCTTGCCAGCCAGCCCAGAACGCGCCGGGCTGCAACACCACCGGGGTGTTGATGCAAGCTGCTTCTACGCACAGCATCTGCTGCCAACCGTCCGGCGGCATGTCGGCCAGGCTGGCGCAGCGCTCGGCAGCGGGGTTCCAGACCACCACTTCAGGCAGGTTGGCCGACTGGCGGATGCGCAGCACCTGGCCTGCGTCGTGCAGCTCCAGCGGCTGCTGTGCGGCTGCATCCACAGCCTCGTAGACGCGGTCGGTCTCGCCCGTGCATTGCAGAGCCTGCACGCCTTCTAGCTGGCGCGCAGCGGGCTGGGCAGGGTCTTGCACAGCGTCCCAATAACGCAGGCCTTGCAAGCCCGTTAAACGGCTTTGGGCCACATGGGCCACGCGCAAGTAGGTGTGCAAGGCCAGCGCAAAGGACCAGGCTTGTGGGCCGGTGTTGCGCACGCTAAAGCCGATGTGCAAGCTGTGGGCTTGCAAACGCAGGCACATGTTTGCTGCAAAGCCGTAGGGCCACAGAGCTTGGCTGGCGGGGCTGCTGTGCAATGCCATATGCACCTGGGCATCCGCTTCGGTCAATTCCACGCTTTCTACGCTCCAGCTTTGTTGGCGTGCAAAACCGTGTTTGGGCAGGCTGTGCGCACCCAGGGTGCGGGTGTTGAACTGCGGAAAGCACACTGGCACGCCACCGCGGATCGGGCTGTGCCCGTCGAACACAGCACGCGGGCTCAGGTACAGGCGTTCGGCACCGTCTGCCGTTTGCCACGAGAGTACTTGTGCGCCCTGCTCTGCCACCACAGCGCGCGCACCGTTGGCGAGAACCATCTCAAAGCAAGGCAGGCCGTTGAAGCTAACGCTGCGGATGCTGGCCGAGCCTGCTGCTGCAGCGCCGCCCGCCGGTGCAGTGTTCATGCGCCCAGCTCGTCGGCGCGGGTTTGGGCCGCAGCAAAGTCGAGGTCGCCACTGTAGATGGCACGGCCACAGATCACGCCCTGAATGCCTTCGGACTCCACCGCGCAGAGTTTTTCAATGTCGGCCATGTT
>CANFOR010000162.1 GCA_947448675.1 Betaproteobacteria bacterium | reverse complement strand
CCCGCCTGGGTCGCGTGGGGCACGGTAGGTAGGCGGAACGCGGTGCTGGCAGCCAAGCCCAAAAACTCGCGCGCTTTGGCGGTCAGGCTACGGCCAATGATGAGGTTGATGCGGCCACCAGCACGCACCTCGTCAAACAGCACATCGCTTTTGAGTTTGAACTCGGCGGCGAGCTTGCCGTCTTTCTCGATCTTGCCATCGTAGGGGTAGACGTCGATCACGTCGCCCATGTTGAATTTGGACACGTCCACTTCAATCGGCAGCGCGCCGGAATCTTCTTGCGTGTTGAAGAAAATTGGCGCAATTTTGCCGCCCAGGGTGACGCCACCAAAGCGCTTGTTGGGCACAAAGGGAATGTCTTCGCCAAAGCCCCAAATGATGCTATTGGTGGCCGATTTGCGGCTAGAGCCGGTGCCGACCACGTCGCCCACATAAGACACCAAATGGCCTTTGGCTTTGAGCTCTTCGATGTACTTCATGGGGCCGCGCTTGCCGTCTTCTTCCGGGGTGATGCCGGGGCGTGCATTCTTGAGCATGGCCAAGTAGTGCAGCGGAATGTCGGGGCGGCTCCAGGCGTCGGGCGCGGGGGACAGGTCGTCGGTATTGGTTTCGCCCACCACTTTGAACACGGTGATGGTAATCTTCTTGGCGACTTCAGGGCGGGTGGTAAACCACTCGGCGTTGGCCCAACTTTGCATCACGTCTTTGGCGAAGCTATTGCCTGCCTTGGCCTTCTCGGCCAGATCGTGGAAGAAGTCGAACATCAAGAGCGTCTTTTTCAGCGCAGCCGCAGAGGTGGCGGCCACTTCAGCGTCGTCGAGCAGGTCAATCAGCGGTTTGACGTTGTAGCCGCCGACCATAGTGCCCAGCAGCTCGGTGGCCTTGATTTTGCTCACCAACGCCACCTGCAAATCGCCGTGCGCCACAGCCGCCAAAAAGCTGGCTTTGACCTTGGCTGCATCGTCTACACCCGGTGGCACGCGATGGGTGAGCAGGTCCAGCAAAAACGCCTCTTCGCCCGCAGGCGGGGCCTTGACCAGCTCGATCATTTCGGCGGTTTGCGTGGCCGACAGCGGCAGCGGTGGAATGCCGAGCGCAGCGCGTTCAGCAGCATGGGTACGGTAGGCTTGCAACATGGTGGTTCTCCTGGAAATAAAAAAAATGAAAAGGCTTACTGCGCGGGCTTGTCGAGTGGCGAGACGGCCGGGTTGGTTTTGAGCGCCTGGGCCACGGCGGCTTGGGCGGGGCCGATGCATTCGTCGGCCAAACGCGTGCCCAGCTTTTGGCTCATCAGCATCGACTTATTGGCCAGCTGCAGCCAGACCGCGCCGGCATGTTTGTCCTCTAAGCGGATCGCGCCCGTGGTGGTGGCCACCGGGCTCATATGAAACTGGTGCTTGCCCGTGGCCACGCGGAAGTAGCCCGGCGCCTTGGCATCGGGCTCCACATTCACCGTAGCACCCAGCTCACAGGGTAGGCGACCGGTGTGCACGCGCTCGGCCAACGCAAGGTCTTCTGCCGAGAGCGTAGGCTGGGCCATGGGGACGGCTTTGGGCTTGCCTGCACTGGGTTTATCAGCACTGGGTTTCGCCAGCGCTGTATTGGCACTTTGCGCCCAGGCCAACGGCGTGCAAGCCAGGACGATAGCGAAGGCGGTGCAGGCGTGTGGAAAGCGTGTCATAGGTGTCCTTGGAAGCGTTGTGGAAGCTGTGGATGCTGGCTTTGCAAAGGGCGGCGGCTACGCAAAATACAGCGCGGCTTCGGGCGGCAAGCTTTGCCCCGTGCGCTGTGCGCGCTCGAGCACCTGCCAGTAGTAGCGATAGCTCGCGCGGTCGTGCAATTTTTGCTCAAAACTGATGGGGGCCCAGTCTGCAAGCGCGGCAGCAGCTATTATTTTTGTAGCGATCTCAACCTCAGCTTCACTCGGCTGCAGGGCTTTTAGGATGGGCCGAATCTGAGCCGGGTGAATGCTCCACATGCGGGTAAAACCAAATTCGCGGTAAGCACGGCTGGCGGCGGCTTGCATGGCTTGCGCATCGGCAAACTCGGTTACTACACAGTGCGCGGGCACTTTGCCATGCGCATGGCAGGCCGAGGCAATCTCTAACTTAGCGCGCAGCACCAGTGGGTGCACAAACTGGCCCGCAGACGACATGGCAGAGTCGGGAATCGCGCCGCCATGGCTAGATACAAAATCCATCAGGCCAAAGCTGAGCGACTGCACGCTGGGTTGCGCGGCGATCTCAAAAGCGCGCTGCACGGCAAAGGGCGACTCTATCAAAACTTGTAGCGGCACACGCAGGTTTGACGCGCCTTGCAGGGCTTTTTCTGCCAAAATCACGTCAGCAGCCGATTCCACTTTGGGCAGCATGATGTGGCTCAGTCGATGGCCTGCGCGGCCTGCAATGGTGGCAATGTCAGCCGCAAAAGCTGGGTGGTCAATCGGATGTACGCGCACCGCGACGCGGGCCTTGGCGGGTGCTGCCAAGAGCAGCTCGGTGACCAAGGCCGCGTGCTCGGCCTCGCCGCCTACTGGCGCGCCGTCTTCGCAGTCCAGAGTGACGTCAAACACGCAGGTGCCAAACTCCTCGCTCATCTCGGCCTGCAGCGCCAGGCTTTTGCGCATGCGCGCTTCCACGCCGCTGTAATGGTCGCAAACCGGCAGCGTCACCGCCCCAGCTTGCGAACCCAACAACACGTCGCGTGGATGCTGCATAAAAATTAAAGCAGGTGTTTGACGCCGTCTTTTTCGCCCTCTAGCTCAGCGAGGGTTTTGTTGATGCGCTCTTGGCTGAAGGCATCAATCTCTAGGCCTTCGACCAGCTTGTACTCACCGCCTTCGCAGGTCACGGGGAAGCCAAACATGGTGTCTTTCGGAATGCCGTATTGGCCGTCGGACGCAATGCCCATGGTGACCCATTTGCCCTGGGTGCCCAAGGCCCAGTCGCGCATGTGGTCGATGGCGGCATTGGCTGCCGAGGCCGCGCTGGACAGGCCGCGCGCCTCGATAATGGCTGCACCGCGCTTGCCCACGGTGGGCAAGAAAGTGTCAGCGTTCCAGGCTTGGTCGTTGATCATCTTGGCTACGCTCTCGCCATTGATGGTGGCAAAGCGGTAGTCGGCGTACATGGTGGGCGAGTGGTTGCCCCACACCGTGAGTTTTTCAATGTCGGCCACGGCCTTGCCGGTTTTAGCAGCAATTTGGCTGGCCGCACGGTTGTGGTCCAGGCGCAGCATGGCGGTAAAGTTTTTGCGCGGCAGATCGGGCGCGCTCTTCATGGCGATGTAGGCATTGGTATTGGCAGGGTTGCCCACCACCAGCACCTTGACATTGCGGCTGGCCACAGCGTTCAGGGCCTTGCCTTGCGCGGTGAAGATGGCACCGTTGACGGCGAGCAGCTCGGCGCGCTCCATGCCGGGGCCGCGCGGGCGTGAGCCCACCAGCAAGGCGTAGTCGGCGTCTTTGAAGGCCGTCATCGGGTCGCCATGGGCCTCCATGCCCACCAGCAGAGGGAAGGCGCAGTCGTCGAGCTCCATCATCACGCCCTTGAGGGCTTTCTGCGGGCCTTCAACGGGCACTTCGAGCAATTGCAGAATCACGGGCTGGTCTTTGCCCAGCATTTCGCCAGAGGCGATACGGAATAAAAGGGCGTAACCGATTTGGCCAGCGGCACCAGTCACAGCAACACGAACGGGCTTTTTGCTCATGGAAAAACTCCTAAATGGGGATGCGCTGAGTGTACCCGCGAAAACCCTAGTGCGGCCCCTCATCTTCTGTCTTATATAAGATATGATTGGCACTCTACCCGCACCACCATGGCCATCGCAGCCCCCTCCTCTTCCCTCTTGCAGCCCGTGGCAGAAACGCCTGTGGCTTTTAGCCCGCTGTACCAGCAGATCAAAGGCTTGATTCTGCAGAGCCTGCAGTCGGGCGAATGGAAGCCAGGGCAGGTCATCCCCAGTGAAATCGACCTGGCCGCGCGCTACCACGTGAGCCAGGGTACGGTGCGCAAAGCCATTGATGAACTGGCCGCCGACAACCTCTTGGTACGCCGCCAAGGCAAGGGCACCTTTGTTGCTACCCATGCCGAGCACCACGCCCAGTACCGCTTTTTGCGCCTGCAGCCCGACGCCGGCACGCTGGACGGCGAAGGCCCAGCCCAGCGCTCCATTTTGGACTGCAAGCGCCTGCGCGCCACCGCCGAGCAAGCGCGTTTGCTAGACCTGCGCACTGGCGAGCCGGTGCTCCTGGTGCGCCGCTTGATGGCCTTCTCGGGCGTGCCCACGATTTTGGAAGACATTTGGTTGCCCGCAAGCCCTTTCAAAGGCCTGACTGCCGAGCGCTTGGCGATTTACCAAGGCACTATGTACGCCCTGTTTGAGAAAGAATTTGGCGTGCGCATGGTGCGGGCCGAAGAGAAAATTCGCGCGGTGTCGGCAGATGCAGAACAAGCCCGCTTGCTGCAGAGCACGCTCGGCGCGCCCTTGCTCAGCGTCGAGCGTGTGGCCCATACCTACAACGACGCCCCCATGGAGCTGCGCCGCGGCCTGTACCGCACCGACACCCACCATTACCACAACAGCTTGTCTTAGCCTAAGCTGCAAAACCCTGGCTCAAACCTACTGAAAACTTACACCCAAAGCAATAAATATTACGAAGCCAGCCCCCCTACAAGGCAAAACCCTTGCTGCATTGCAATAGAATTTTGATTGTTGGCAATATCGCTTACCAACACGTTACCAGCCAGAAAGCACCTCTATGACAGACCTTGTCAAACCCCAACGACCCGAGTTTCGCAACCTCAACGCTTTCAAAGACCTGCCCAGCTACCGTTTGCCCGCAGCCGGTTGGGTCTCGATCTTGCACCGCGCCAGCGGTGCCATCATGTTCGTCTTGCTGCCCTTCATCATTTGGATGTTTGACACCTCGGTCTCGTCCGAGATCTCGTTTGCACGCTTCACCAAAGCCTTTAACGTGGGCATGCTGGGCATCCCCGGTGTGCTCTGGAAGCTGGTGGCCTTGGCCCTCATTTGGGCCTATCTGCACCACTTCATTGCCGGTCTGCGTCACCTGTGGATGGACGTGAGCCACGCTGCGGTGAGCAAAGAGTTTGGTAAAACTTCGGCTGTGGTGACCCTGGCCGTGAGCCTGGGCCTGACACTGGTGCTAGGCCTGAAGCTTTTTGGCGCTTACTAAGCTTTGCCTGCACGCAAGCCGCAACCCATTCAACACAAGGAACGCAATATGTCGGTGAATTTCGGAACCCAACGCATCGTGGTCGGTGCGCACTACGGTCTGCGCGACTGGATTGCCCAGCGCGCCACTGCAGGCATCATGGCCGTGTTTACTTTGGTGGTGTTGGCGCAAGTGCTGTTCATGCGCGGCCCAATCGGCTATGACAAATGGGCGGGCATTTTTTCGGCGCAATGGATGAAAGTCATCACCTTCACCGTCATCATCGCCCTAGCCTACCACGTGTGGGTGGGCATGCGTGACATCTGGATGGACTACGTCCAGCCTGTGGGCGTGCGCCTGCTGCTGCAAATTTTCACCATTGTCTGGCTGCTGGCGTGTGCCGGTTGGGCGGTTCAAGTTCTCTGGAGGCTCTAAGCCATGGCGTATTCGATTTCTAAGCGCAAGTTTGATGTGGTCATTGTCGGCGCGGGCGGCTCGGGCATGCGTGCCTCGCTACAGCTGGCGCGCGCAGGCCTCAATGTGGCCGTGCTGTCTAAGGTGTTCCCAACCCGCTCGCACACGGTGGCGGCGCAGGGTGGCATCGGCGCCTCTTTGGGCAATATGAGTGACGACAACTGGCACTACCACTTCTACGACACCATCAAGGGCAGTGACTGGCTGGGCGACCAAGACGCTATTGAGTTCATGTGCCGCGAAGCGCCCAAAGCGGTGTACGACCTTGAGCACATGGGCATGCCCTTTGACCGCAATCCCGACGGGACCATCTACCAGCGTCCCTTTGGCGGCCACACCTCCAACTACGGCGAGAAATCGGTGCAACGCGCCTGCGCTTCGGCCGACCGCACTGGCCACGCCATGCTGCACACTCTGTACCAGCAAAACGTGAAAGCCAAAACCAGCTTCTTCGTCGAGTGGATGGCACAAGACCTGATCCGCGACGCCGAAGGCGACGTAGTCGGCGTGACCGCGCTGGAAATGGAAACCGGCGATCTGCATGTGATGCACGCCAAAACCGTGCTCTTGGCCACGGGCGGCGCAGGCCGCATCTTCGCGGCGTCTACCAATGCTTTCATCAACACCGGGGACGGCCTGGGTATGGCTGCGCGCGCCGGCATTCCACTCGAAGACATGGAGTTTTGGCAGTTCCACCCCACTGGCGTACATGGT
>CANFOR010000161.1 GCA_947448675.1 Betaproteobacteria bacterium | reverse complement strand
TGCTGTTGCGGCCCGAGGGATCGCCGATCAGGCTGGTGAAGTCGCCGATCAAAAAGATCACGGTGTGGCCAAGGTCTTGCAACTGGCGCATTTTGTTCAGCACCACGGTGTGGCCCAGGTGGATGTCGGGCGCGGTGGGGTCCAGCCCCAATTTGATGCGCAGGGGCACGCCAGTGGCCTCAGAGCGCACCAACTTTTTCAACCAGTCGTCTTGGGGAATCAATTCTTCACACCCGCGCAAGGTGACGGCCATAGCATGTTGTACGGCTGCGCTAGGGCTTTGCTGGGCGCTTGGATTGGGTACTAAAGTATTTGCGGTGTCAGATGTCATGGGGGTTCTCAGGGTTTTGCCTGGGGGTCGTTTCGTTATACTGTGCCCCCTTGTGCTGGCCTGATTTTAAGTGGCCTGGATATTGCTCGCAAAACTATAGCTGCTCGCGGCACCGCGAGCCTTTGAAGAATACCGTCGTTGGAGACACCTTTTTTGACCTCTCGTTTGCATGCTGCCGCCTTGGCGTGGTTGGCGCCAACACAGCAGTTTGTATTGCAGTACCGCAGGCAATTGCTCGCTTCGCTTGGCCTGGTGTTACTGGGCAGCGGAGCCACGGCTTTTGCCATTGCCAACTTGGCTCCCGACGTGGCTTTGCAGCCCGTACAACAGGTGCTCGAAGCGATTGCCACCGAGCCTACCGTTCTGGCGCAGCAAGCGCAAGACTTGGCAGCCCACCACTACAGCTTGGTGCGCAGCGACAGCACGCGCAGCACCGACACGGCCGACACCCTGTTGCGCCGCCTGGGCCTCGACGATCCCGCCGCTGCCGCTTTTTTGCGCAGCGACGCCTTGGCCGCGAAAAGCCTGTTGGGCCGCGCGGGCCGCTCGGTCAGCGTAGAAGCCTCAGACGGCAATCGTTTGCTGAAACTGGTGGCGCGCTGGAGCGCCGACGACGACAAAAATTTTCAACGCCTGGTGCTGGAGAAAACCGACCAAGGCTTTAGCTCGCGCCTAGAGCAAGCCGCTTGGGTGAGTGCGCCGCGCATTGCCAGTGGCACGGTGCGCAGCTCGCTGTTTGCCGCCACCGATGAGGCACGCATTCCCGACAAAGTGGCCGTGCAATTGGCCGAAATTTTTTCAGGTGACATCGACTTTCATCGCGCGCTGCGCAAGGGTGACCGCTTCTCGGTAGTCTACGAAAGCCTAGAGGCCGACGGCGAGCCGCTGCGCGCAGGCCGGGTGCTGAGTGCTGAGTTTGTTAACGCGGGCAAGAGCTACCAAGCGCTGTGGTTCCAAGAGCCGGGCAAAGCAGCTGACGGCTCTGCGGTGGCCCGTGGCGGCTACTACACCGCCGACGGCAACAGCCTGCGCCGGGCCTTCTTGGCCTCACCGCTGGAGTTTTCGCGCGTGACCAGCGGCTTCAAGATGCGTTTGCACCCGATTCTGAACCAATGGCGGGCCCATACAGGCGTGGATTACGCAGCGTCTATGGGCACCCCCGTGCGCAGCGTGGGCGACGGCGTAGTGAGCTTTGCCGGGCGGCAAGGCGGCTACGGCAATGTGGTGCAAATTCAACACAACGCCAGCCAGTCGACTTTGTACGCGCACCTGAGCAAAATTTTGGTGCGCCAAGGCCAGCGCGTGGGCCAGTCGGACAAAATCGCGCTCTCAGGCGCCACTGGTTGGGCGACCGGCCCGCATTTGCATTTTGAATTCCGCGTGAACGGGGTTTTTAAAGACCCGCTCACCTTGGCACGCCAAAGCGAAGCCCAGCCCGTCTCGGCGGCGGCCCGCCCGGCCTTTGAACGCATGGCTGCGCTGGCGAACATACAGTTGCAAGCAGCAGGCACGCTGCAGCAGGCCAGCGCGCAGTAAGCAGCGGTAAGGCCCACGCGTGGCTGCTGGCTGCGCTGGTGCCGCGCTTCCCGCGCTAGCCCGTACAAGCTCTTGCCTTGCTTGGCGCTTGGCTCGCGCCACGGTTGCCAGCGTTTACCATCGCCCTATGCCAGCGTTTTATATCGGGCTGATGTCCGGCACTTCTTTAGACGGCGTAGACGGCGTTTTGGCCGACCTATCGCACGCCACTCCCCGCGCCATGCGCCACCAGTGGCGCTCCTTTGCTCCTGAATTAAGAGCAGACCTGCTCGCGTTGAACACCCCTGGCCCCAACGAGTTGCACCGCGCTGCCCTAGCGGCCAATGCCCTGGCGCGGGCCTACGCACAGGTGGTGACCGACTTGCTGCAAGGCGCAGGCCTGGCCGCCGAGCAGGTGCAAGCCTTGGGCGCACATGGTCAAACCATTCGGCACCGGCCTGGCGAGTTTGACGCCACGGGCTACACCTTGCAGCTCAACAACCCGGCTTTGTTGGCCCACTTAACCGGCATCGACGTCGTGGCCGACTTTCGCAGTGCCGACGTGGCTGCGGGTGGCCAGGGTGCGCCCTTGGTGCCGGTGTTTCACCAAGCCGTGTTTGCCCAAGCGGGCCAAGAGGTCTGCGTGCTGAACATTGGCGGCATCTCCAACATCAGCGTGCTGCGCGCCTCGGGCGAGGTGCTGGGCTTTGACTGCGGCCCCGGCAATGCCCTGCTCGACCACTGGTGCCAGCTGCACACCGGACAAGCCTACGACGCGGGCGGCGCTTGGGCTGCCAAGGGCCGTGTGATTGCGCCTTTGCTGCAGGCGCTACTGAGCGAACCCTATTTGCACGACGCGCCGCCCAAGAGCACGGGCCGCGACTTGTTCAACCCGGCGTGGCTGGCGCGCAAGCTCGCCGCTTTTGCCGATGCCGCGCCACAAGATGTGCAGGCCACATTAACCGAATTGACCGCTAACGCTTGCGCAGCCTGCGTAGACAGCTATGGAAATAATAGCAAGCAGCTCTATGTGTGCGGTGGTGGCGCACTCAACACCCAGCTGATGGAGCGCATCGCTGCGCGCATGCCCGGCGTGGCCGTGTGCAGCAGCGCCAGTGCGGGCATAGACCCGATGCAGGTTGAAGCCCTGGCCTTTGCGTGGTTGGCGCGCAAGGCCGTGCTGCGTGAAAAGCTGGCCCTGCACAGCATCACGGGCGCTCCAGGCGCCCGTGTGTTGGGATGCCTCTACCCGGCGTGAAGCAGGGAAGGGGCCAAGCGAAGTTTTAGGTCGAGAAGCTCGAGCCGCAGCCGCAGGTGCTGGTGGCGTTGGGGTTTTTGATGACGAACTGCGCGCCTTGTAGGTCTTCTTTGTAGTCGATCTCAGCGCCCAGCAAATACTGGTAGCTCATGGCGTCGATCAAGAGCGAAACACCATTTTTGCTCATGGTGGTGTCGTCTTCGTTGGTGATTTCGTCGAAGGTAAAGCCGTACTGAAAGCCAGAGCAGCCGCCACCCTGCACAAACACGCGCAGTTTGAGGTCGGGGTTACCTTCTTCGGCGATCAGGTCAGCGACTTTGGCCGCCGCGCTGTCGGTAAACAGGATGGGGACGGGCATTTCGCCTATATCGTGGCTGTGGATGTGTTCTGCTACGGCGCTCATGATTCTCTCCAGACAATGGCTGCAATAGTAGCCGGATTCACTCAACTATGTGGGCGCAAGGGTTAAAAGCAAGGCCCGCCACGGCGAGCCTGCAAAAATAAAGGGCTTTAGCCGTTATTGGCTGCCAGTTTGAGCATAGGTTTTTCTTCACCGTCGAGCATGGGGCGCAGCTGGCCGGTGATGGTCGCGCCTTGGTGCATCTCTAGCGCTTTGTAGTGCACATCACCCTCAATGCGGGCCTTGGGCTGCAACTCCAGCAGCTCGCTGGCATAGACCGGGCCCACCACTGCGCCATTGATGATGACGTGGTCGGCGTGGATCTCGCCGTAGACCATGGCGCTTTCGCTGATGACCAAGATGCTGGGCTGCTCGTCGTTGGCGCGAATGTCGCCCTTGATGGAACCGTCGACCCGTAAACCGTCGGTAAAGCGCAGATGGCCTTCAATATGGCTGCCTTGCGCGATCAAGCTCTTGATGGGCGGTTGTTTCTTCTTGCCAAACATGGGGGAGTTCCTCAGCTTATGGAGTAAATAAGTTATAGCTTTAAGCTTTGCACAGCACGAATGATAGTGCCTTCTACTACTTTTGCGGAAACGTTTTTTACTACCGTTTGTGGCGGCAGGTCAAGCACGCCTTCAATGCGGCGGTACTGCTTAAATTCTAGGTTTTGCGCGCCATTGGGCAAGCCCATGCTCCAGGGCTTGCCGCCTTGGGTGCCGCTGAACATCACTTCCAGTTTGCCTTTGAAGTCGGGCGCGTTTTTCACCGGCTGGATCACCAGCACCTGCCACTTGACTTGCCCCTCGCCCATCATCTCGGCTTGCAAGCCACGAATGGCAATGCCTTCGGCACCCGCAGCGGGCAAGAGCTTTTCGAAAAAGCCCAGGTCGTCGCGCTGGGCGCGGTTTTCGGCCTCTAGCTGGGTAATGCGGCTGGCGAGTTTTTCTTGGGTAGCCTTTTCGGCGGTGAGCAAACTGCCCGAGGTGTTGAGCACTGACTGCGCTTTGTCGCGCTCGTCGCGCAGCTTTGCCACTTCGGTGCGCAACTGACCCAACTCTTCTTTGGCGTCTTTGTCGAGCCCGGCAATGCCCTTGCCAAACTCAAAGGCCCACAGGCCAATGGCGGCGCAAAAGCCCAACACAATCGCCACCACGGCCCAGCGAAAAGGCCATGGCATGGCACTGCGTACCGCCATACGCGGTGCGCTGATGGTCAGGCGACGGCGAAAGAGTTTGAACTTCATAACCTTGATACTGCCAGAAGAAACAAAGCCGCTCCAAGTTTCCTTGTGCGGCTTTGTTACGGCAATGAAGAAGCTTAGCGCTTGCTGAACTGCTTGCGGCGGCGAGCAGAGTGCAGGCCGACCTTTTTACGCTCGACTTCACGCGCGTCGCGGGTGACAAAGCCAGCTTGGCTCAGCACGGGCTTGAGTGTTGCGTCGTAGTCGATCAAAGCACGCGTCACGCCGTGGCGGGTTGCGCCCGCTTGGCCCGACTCGCCACCACCGTGCACATTGACTTGAATGTCAAAGGTTTCGGCATGGTTGGTCAGCATCAAGGGCTGTTTGACGATCATGATCGAGGTTTCGCGGCCAAAATACGCTTGCACGTCTTTGCCGTTCACGGTGATCTTGCCGGTGCCTTTTTTGATAAACACACGGGCTACGCTGGACTTGCGGCGGCCAGTGCCATTGTTCCATTCACCGATCATTTGGCGGCCTCTTTTTGTGCATTGGTCGAAATGCCTGGAATGTCCAGAACCTTAGGCTGCTGCGCAGTGTGCGGGTGCTCTGCACCGCCGTACACCTTGAGCTTTTTGATCATGGCGTAACCGAGCGGGCCCTTGGGCAGCATGCCCTTAACAGCCTTTTCAAGTGCGCGGCCAGGGTGCTTGGCTTGCATGTCGCGGAAGTTGGTGGCCGTAATGCCGCCGGGGTAACCCGAATGGCGGTAGTACACCTTGTCCAGCGTCTTGGCGCCGGTAACACGCAACTGGGCTGCGTTGATGATGACGATAAAGTCACCGGTATCGACGTGGGGCGTATAAATGGCCTTGTGTTTGCCGCGTAAA
Source organism: Betaproteobacteria bacterium (assembly GCA_947448675.1). Lineage (GTDB taxonomy): Bacteria > Pseudomonadota > Gammaproteobacteria > Burkholderiales > Burkholderiaceae_C > CANFOR01. The sequence continues at coordinate 820 of CANFOR010000161.1, read as the reverse complement.
CGGAGAGCAACTTCGCTGGCTACTCGTCCGAGGACCTTGTCGGTCGCGTCAATCACAAACCACTCGTGCACTACGTCAGCGGGTTTGGCGCTGAAAGTTTTCATGAGTTTTCTCTTCAGAAGGTTTGGCAGGCCCTGCGTGAGCCTGCGAACGTTGTCCCTTTTCCACGGTCGGCGTTCCTCTAGCGGGAATCTCTTAGGTGGGGTTAGCCCAGAGGCGATAAGGCCTTTGAACCCTTCGCCGCGGGGCTAAGAAAGCGCTGCGAAGCTCTCCATTATATGAAAAAGACCCCTGGCGCGTCAAACCCATGTCGAAGTGGAATAAAAATGAGGCGAGCCAAGGCCCTGGGGTTTGTACGCCCAGCACCGATAATCCCCCCATGTTCTCTTACCGCCATGCCTTTCACGCGGGCAACCATGCCGACGTGCTCAAGCACACCACGCTGATTGCCGTGCTGCGCCACCTGCTACAAAAAGACGCGGCCCTGACCGTGATCGACACCCATGCGGGGGCTGGTCTGTACCGCCTCGACGGCGACTACGCCACCAAGGGCGCCGAGGCGGTGGACGGCGTGGTCAAGCTGCTCGCGGCCGCCAAACTGGTGCCAAAAACCAGTGCAAACAAGCCCGCAACGCCCGCCGATAATGCGAATGCAGCTATAAAAAATGTAGCGCCTGCGAAGCCCAAAAACGCGCCGATGACCAGCCTCTCGCCACTCATTCAAGATTATCTGGACTTGGTTGCCGGCTTTAACAAGCCCGAACACTTGAGAGTCTACCCCGGCTCGCCCTTTGTGGTGCAGCGCCTGCTGCGCGAAGAG
>CANFOR010000160.1 GCA_947448675.1 Betaproteobacteria bacterium | reverse complement strand
GGCGCGAAGAGCGGGCGCGCGACATGGCGGCGCAATTGGCCAAGGTCGGCATTGCCAATGCGTACGAGGGCGCGCTGAAGTTTGTCGGCAACCCCGAGCTGATTTCGCGCACCCACTTTGCCCGCTTCTTGGTCGAACAAGGCCATTGCAAAGACACGCCCGAGGTGTTTCGCAAATACCTCACCGAGGGCAAGCCTGGCTATGTGCCGCACCGCTGGGCCAGCTTGGGCGACGCGGTGCGCTGGATTACCCAAAGCGGTGGCGTGGCCGTGGTGGCGCATCCGGCGCGTTACAAGTTCACGCCCACGCAAGAGTACGCGCTGTTCACCGAGTTCAAGCAGCACGGGGGCCAGGCGATCGAAGTGGTCACTGGCAGCCACTCGCCCACCGAGTACGTGAAGTACGGCGAGATGGCCAAAGAACTGGGCTTTGCCGCCTCACGCGGCAGCGACTTTCACAGCCCCGACGAGTCGCACACCGATCTGGGCACCTTGCCCTATCTGCCTGGCGGCTTGCAGCCGGTGTGGGAGCTGCTGGGCTACTAGACCTAGAACCGGCACAACGGGGCATTCGCAGCGCTGGCTGGGGCTGGCTGCGTTAAGCCCCGTAAAATCGGCCCATGCTCGACATTACCCTGCTCCGCAAAGACCTCGACTCGGTCATCGCCCGCTTGCAAAAGCGCAAAACCCCACAAGCCTTTTTAGACGTGGCCCAGTTCACGGCGCTGAGGCAGAACGCAAAACCGTGCAGATCCGCACCGAAGTGCTGCAAGCCCAGCGCAACAGCCTGAGCAAGCAAATTGGCCAACTCAAGGCCAAGGGCGAGTCGGCCGACGCGGTGATGACCCAAGTGGCCGACATCAAAGCCGAGCTAGAAGCCGGTGCGCTGCGTTTAGACCACATTCAAAATAGCCTGCAAACCCTACTGTGGGCGGTGCCCAATTTGCCGCACGACTCGGTGCCAGTGGGCAGCGACGAGCATGGCAATGTACAGGTACGTAAATGGTCGCCAGCGGGCGCAGATACTGCGCCGCTAGCTATGGATTTTGTAGCTAAAGACCATGTGGACGTGGGCGAAAAGCTTGGCCTCAACTTTGAGCTGGGCGTCAAACTCACGGGCTCGCGCTTTACCGTGATGCAAGGCCCGCTGGCGCGTTTGCACCGTGCCCTGGCGGCTTTTATGCTCGATGTGCAGACCCAGGAGCATGGCTACACCGAGTGCTATGTGCCCTACATCGTCAACGAGTCCAGCCTGCGCGGCACCGGCCAGTTGCCCAAGTTTGAAGCCGATTTGTTTGCCGCCAAAAAAGGTGGGCAAGAGGGTGAGGTCGCGCCCGACAGCAGCGCGCTCTACCTGATCCCCACCAGCGAAGTACCGCTGACCAACTTCGTGCGCGACACGGTGCTGGCCGAGTCGGAGCTGCCCATCAAGCTGACCGCCCATACGCCCTGCTTTCGCTCGGAAGCAGGCAGCGCGGGCCGCGACACGCGCGGCATGATCCGCCAGCACCAGTTTGACAAAGTTGAGATGGTGCAAATCGTCCACCCCGAGCGCAGCTACGAAGCGCTGGAAGCCATGACGGGCCACGCCGAAGCGATTTTGCAAAAGCTTGGCCTGCCCTACCGCGTGATGGCGCTGTGCACCGGTGACATGGGCTTTGGCGCGGCCAAAACCTACGACCTAGAGGTGTGGCTACCCGCGCAAAACACCTACCGCGAGATTTCTTCGGTGAGCAATTGCGAGACCTTTCAAGCGCGGCGTTTGCAGGCGCGCTACAAAACCCAGCAGGGTAAAAACGAACTGGTGCACACGCTCAACGGCTCCGGCCTGGCCGTGGGCCGCACCTTGGTAGCGGTGCTCGAGAACTACCAAAACGCCGACGGCTCCGTTAACGTGCCGACCGTGCTGCAGCCCTATATGGCTGGCCTGACCGTGTTGAAAGCCTAAAGCCATGGTGAGTGCAGACACCGCTTTGATCGACGACTTGGTCACGGCCAACCATATTTTGTTCACTGAGGGCGTGGTCGATGGATTTGGCCACATCAGCGTGCGCAACCCCGGCCATCCCGAGCGCTTTCTGATTGCGCGCAGCATGGCACCTGGTTTGGTCACCGCGGCTGACATTGTGGAATGCGACCTGCAAGGACAGGTGCACGACGCGCAAGGCCGGCGCAGCTATGTGGAGCGCTTTATTCACAGCGCCATCTACGCGGCCAGGCCAGAGGTGCACTCGGTCATCCACAGCCATTCACCGGCCATCATTCCCTTTGGTTTGTTGCGCGAGGGCAGCCATGCCCGGCTGCGGCCGGTCTGCCACATGAGCGGGTTTTTGGGCAGCCGCACCCCTGTGTTTGAGATTCGCCACTCGGTGGGTGACGACAGCGACTTACTGATTCGCAGCCAAGCGCTGGGCTTGGCCCTGGCGCAGTCGCTGGGCGGCAACGCGGTGGCCTTGATGCGTGGCCACGGCAGCGTGACGGTGGGCTACTCGATCCAACAAGCGGTGTTCCGCGCGATCTACACCGAGGGCAATGCCCGCTTGCAAATGCAGGCTTTGCAATTGGCGGGCGCGGCAGGCGATGCAGGCGCGGGCAGCATTAGCTACCTGAGCGAGGCTGAGAGCCAGAGCGCCTCGGCCATGAACGACGAGCATTTAGACCGCCCGTGGCAGCTGTGGAAGCAGCGCGCGCAAGGCCTTGCGCTTTAGCTGTGTCGCAGGCATGCCACTGGCAGGCGCGATAATGGCCGTTAGCCAAGACGCGAGCGAGTTCTAGCGTTTGAAAATTCTCTCCCTTATGTTTTATTCCAAGAAAGCCTTTTAACCATGGCGCAGTATGTTTTCACCATGAACCGGGTCGGCAAGATCGTGCCGCCCAAGCGTCATATTCTCAAAGACATTTCGCTGAGTTTTTTCCCCGGCGCCAAAATTGGCGTGCTGGGCACCAATGGCTCGGGCAAATCCACCCTGCTGAAAATCATGGCCGGTGTCGACACCGAGATTGAGGGCGAAGCCACGCCCATGGCCAACCTGAACATTGGCTACCTGCCGCAAGAGCCCCAGCTCGACCCCGAGCAAACTGTGCGCCAAAGCATTGAGGCGGGCATGGGCAAGGTCTTTACCGCCAAGGCCCGCCTGGAAGAGGTTTACACCGCCTATGGCGACGAAAACGCCGATTTCGACGCTCTGGCCGCCGAGCAGGCCGAGCTAGAAGCCATCATTGCGACGGCAGGCACTGACTCGGAGCACCAGCTTGAGATTGCCGCTGACGCGCTGCGCCTGCCACCTTGGGACGCCATTGTGGGCGTGCTCTCGGGTGGTGAGAAGCGCCGTGTGGCCCTGTGCCGCTTGCTGCTGTCCAAACCCGACATGCTGCTGCTCGATGAGCCGACCAACCACTTGGACGCAGAGTCGGTGGACTGGCTAGAGCAATTTTTGCAGCGCTACGGCGGCACCGTGGTGGCGATTACCCACGACCGCTACTTTTTAGACAACGCTGCCGAGTGGATTTTGGAGCTCGACCGTGGCTCTGGCATCCCCTACAAAGGCAACTACAGCGACTGGCTGATGCAAAAGCAAGACCGCTTAGAGAAAGAGCAAAAGGGCGAAGAAGCCCGCGCCAAAGCGCTGAAGAAAGAGCTCGAATGGTCGCGCCAAAATCCCAAGGCGCGCCAAGCCAAGAGCAAGGCCCGTTTGGCCCGCTTTGAAGAGCTGAGCGATGTCGAATACCAAAAGCGCAATGAAACCAATGAGATCTTCATCCCCGTGGCCGACCGCCTGGGCCATGAGGTGATCGAGTTCACCAATGTCAGCAAGTCTTTTGGCGACCGTGTGCTGATCGACAATCTGAGCTTCAAAGTTCCGGCTGGTGCCATCGTAGGCATCATCGGCCCCAACGGCGCGGGCAAGTCGACGCTTTTCAAAATGATTGCGGGCAAAGAGCAGCCCAGCAGCGGTGAAGTCAAAATCGGTTCCACAGTGAAGATGGCTTTTGTCGACCAAAACCGTGACGACCTGGCGAATGAAAAAACCGTCTGGGAAGACGTCTCGGGTGGGCTCGATATTTTGAATGTGGGCAAGTTCCAAATGCCCAGCCGTGCCTACTGCGGGCGCTTTAACTTCAATGGCGCTGACCAACAAAAGCGCGTTGGCACGCTCTCGGGTGGTGAGCGCGGTCGTTTGCACTTGGCCAAAACTTTGATAGCAGGCGGCAATGTGCTGATGCTTGACGAGCCCTCAAACGACCTCGACGTCGAAACCCTGCGCGCACTCGAAGACGCTTTGCTCGAATTTGCGGGCTCGGTGATGGTTATCAGCCACGACCGTTGGTTCTTAGACCGCATCGCCACCCACATTTTGGCCTGCGAAGGCGACAGCCAGTGGGTGTTTTTTGACGGCAACTACCAAGAGTACGAAGCCGACAAGAAAAAACGCCTGGGTGAAGAGGGTGCCAAACCCAAGCGCGTGCGCTACAAGGCCTTGCATTAAACTGATAGCGCACAGGCAAGCTCTACACACCCACCAGCATGGCAACACTACCCTCACGTGGCATTGGTTTTGCAGACGATAGCAATGGTTTGCGGCCCGGCTTGCAGCACTGCCTAGAGGCCGCGCTGAACCAGTCCGATGGCTTGATTGACGGTGTCATCACCGGGCTCGACATCACGGTTACCAAGGCGCACGGCGGTACCACGGGCTCGGCCCCCAAGCCGGTGATGAAGCAAACCATCGAACGCATGGTGGCCAATCGTGTGCAGATGCGTGCCACCTTTGCCGACCAGCTGCGGCTGGTCATGTACGGCGGCCTGCGGCCCGAGGCCCAAGCCCAGCCCCTGCTGCGCTTTGACGATCTGCAACTGCTGACCGAAGACAAGCTCGACGAAAACATCGAAGCGGCTTGGGCCTTGCAAGAAATTGTGCTGGCCGTCGAAGACGTATTGCCCGAGCTCGACGGCCTGGTCAGCACGCTTTTGGGTTGGATCACGGTACAACCCCAGCTCAATCCATTGCGCCCCGAAGTGTTTGTGCGGGCCATGCGGGCCGCCATGATCGAGCAGATTCCCGACAATGAGATTCGCGGCGCTTTGATGACCCCCGCCGCAGGGCGCTTGGGCGCGGGCCTGCGCAAACTCTACCGTGAGCTGAGCGACTGGCTCGGCTCACAGGGCATCGAGCCCGCTGGCTTGCAAGGCATCACCAGCAAAAGCTTGTCGAATGTGGCACGTGGTAACAATGCAGCCAGTGGCGTGGGCGCTTCGGTAGCGCGCACGATTTTGACGCTCGACCGTTTGCGCAAATTGCTCTCCGGCGAGTTAGACGAAGCGCCACCCAACAGCCAGGGCCTGGAGTTTTTGTATACCGTGCCTGCCTCTTTAGACGCCTTACAAGACATGAAGATGGTCGAGGCCATGATGCAGCGCTTGGCCAAGCGCAACAAAGAACGCTCCAGTCCGCGCTTTGTGATTCGGCGCAGTCTAGACAGCGCACAAATCGGCCAGCAACTGGGCGAAGAAGTGATTCGCCTGCTGCTCGATAACCTCTTGCACGACGAACGCATGCTGCTGCAAGTGCGCTCCCTGCTCGAAGCCATGGAACCCGCGCTGATGCGCTTGGCCCGCAATGAGCCGCGCTTCTTTAGCGAGAAGCAGCACCCGGCGCGGCATATGCTCGATCGCTTGACGCACCGCAGCCTGGCCTTTACCTCCGAGCGCGATCCCGGTTACGGCCGCTTCATGCTCACCGCCGAGCAAGCCGTATCCGACTTGCTCGACATGGACAACGTCACCTCAGCGAGCTTTTCGCAGGTGCTCAAAACCCTTGAAGAAGCTTGGGCGCAAGACGACCAGGTGCTTAAACTGCAGCGCGAACAAGCCGCCCGCGCTTTGCTGCATGCCGAGCAACGCAACCTGCTGGCCCAGCGTTTGTCGCAAGAGTTTCGCGCACAGATTGCTGCGGGCGACAACCGCGACGTGCCCACTTTTGTGCTGGAGTTTATTTGCGGTGCCTGGGCCCAAGTAGTGGCCGAGTCGCAGCTCAGCTCGACCGACGACAGCAGCCACCAGTATGTGGCGGTGGTCGACGAGCTGGTGTGGAGCGTGCAGCCTCGCATCGCCCGGCGCAAGCGCAACCGCTTGTTGGAGTTGGTGCCCGACCTGCTGGGCCGCCTGCGCCGTGGCCTGGGTTTGGTTTCCTACCCGCCCGAGATGACGGCCAAGTTCTTTGATAACCTGATCGTGTTGCACGAGGCCGCCTTAGAGGGTCCACGGCCCAAACCGACTGCTGAGCAGGAGCCAGACTTTGAGCCCGAGTTTGAGCCCACCGGCAGAGACGAACTGGAGCTGAGTCAAGCACTAATGGACGCCGCGCACGAGATGGGCGAGCCCGACTTTGCCGACTCACAGGCAG
>CANFOR010000159.1 GCA_947448675.1 Betaproteobacteria bacterium | reverse complement strand
AGGTACCCGCAAGCGCGTACAGGCCTATGAAGGCGTGGTGATTGCCAAGCGCAATCGCGGCCTCAACAGCGGCTTTACCGTGCGCAAAATCTCCAGCGGTGAGGGCGTGGAGCGTACCTTCCAAACCTATAGCCCACTGATTGCCAGCATCGAAGTCAAGCGCCGTGGCGACGTGCGCCGCGCCAAGCTGTACTACCTGCGTGACCGTAGTGGCAAGTCGGCACGTATTAAAGAAAAGCTGGTTATGCGCGCCACGCCTGCTGCAGCCAAATAAAAGGGCGCATCCCATCAACCGCCCAGTTTCTACTGTGGCGGTTTTTTTATGGGCTTTCTATTTTGAGCCTTCTGTTCAGTTGCATAGAAGGCTCCACACACACCATGACACCCCTGGCCTTGATTCCTAACTTTGATCCACTGCGCATGCCTGTGCTGGGTACCGATGGACATTTGGCGGCTGTGGACGGGGCGCGCATGACACCGGCCGCCTTGCGCCAGCGTTTTGCCGCGCCGCCGCAGTGGCAAGCCGAGGTCCTGGTAGAGAAAAAATTTAGCAATCGCCAACCCACCCATGCCGCCGTGCTGGTGCCCGTGGTCATGCGCGATGAGCCGATGGTCTTGCTTACCCAACGCACAGCGCATTTATCAACCCACTCGGGGCAGATTGCCTTTCCCGGCGGTAAAACCGACAAAACCGATGCCGACGCGGTTGCTACCGCACTGCGTGAGGCGCAAGAAGAAGTGGGTTTGCACGCCCGCCATGTGCAGGTGCTGGGCACGCTGCCGATTTACGTCACCGGCACGGCTTTTATCGTCACGCCCGTGGTGGCCTTGGTCGAACCGGGCCACCAGCTCACCTTGAATGCGGGCGAAGTAGCCGAGGCTTTTGAAGTGCCCTTGGCCTACCTGATGAACCCGGCTCACCACCGTCGCCACGCGCTGGACTGGGAAGGTGTGCGCCGTGAATGGTTTTCGATGCCCTGGCAAGACGGCGCGCAGCAACGTTTTATTTGGGGCGCGACGGCAGGGATGCTGCGCAATCTCTACCGTTTTTTAAGCGCCTGAGCATCGGGCTATCATCGCGCCATGAGCTTCTTTGCCATTGTGTTTGCTTTGCTGTTCGAACAGGCCCGGCCACTGGCTGCGAGCAACCCGATCCATGCGGGCTTGCGCAACTGGGCGCGCTTTGCTAGCCGCAATGTCGATGCGGGCAAAACCAAGCATGCTTGGCTGGCTTGGGCCATTGCCGTGCTGTTGCCCGCCGCACTCGTCACTGCGGTGTATTGGGCCTTGGTGTGGAGTCTGGGCTGGCTAGCCGCTACGCTGTGGAACGTGGCGATTTTGTACGCCACCCTGGGCTTTCGCCAGTTCAGCCACCACTTCACGGCCATTCGCGACGCCCTCGACGCCGACAACGCCAGTGGTGAAGCCCAGGCCCGCGAGCTGCTGGCCCAGTGGCAGCAGGTAGACGCCAGCGAGCTGCCGCGCAGCGAAATTTTGCGCCATGTGATTGAGTATTCTGTGCTCGCCGCGCACCGCCATGTGTTTGGTGTGCTGGCCTGGTTCTCGTTGCTCTCGGTGCTGGGCTTGGGGCCCGCTGGCGCGGTGCTCTACCGCATGAGCGAATTTGTCTCGCGCTACTGGAAGTTCCGCCGGGCCAGCTTGGTGCAGGCCCACTACCAACCGACCAGCCAGGCCTTGCAAGACGCTGCAGCCCAGGCTTGGCACAGCATCGACTGGTTGCCTGCGCGGGTCACCGCCCTGGGCTTTGCGGTGGTGGGCAGTTTTGAAGACGCCATCGACGGCTGGCGCAACCATGCGCAGCGCTTCCCCAATGACAACGACGGCGTGATCTTGGCTGCTACATCGGGTGCCGTTAATGTGCGTTTGGGTGGCGAGGCACTCAAGCCCAGCTTTGCACCCAACACCTCGCAGAGCTTTCAGTCGGGCACCACGCCCGAAGACCTGGTCGACAGCGCCAGCACACCTGGTCGCGAGCCCGAGCTAGCGCATCTGCGCAGCGTGGTCGGCTTGGTGTGGCGCTCGGTGGTGCTGTGGGTAGGCTTGCTGGCCTTGCTCAGCTTGGCGCGGCTCTTGGGTTAGCCTGGCCACTGGGCAGGCTGCCAATGGCAGCGGCTAATACAGCCGTTTTCCAGACAACTCGGCAAATAAATTGCTATAAATAAAATAGCGCTCTGCGCTTATCCCTAGCGCTTTAGCAGGGTTTTTTGTGGATGAAATAATGCCACACCCGGGCTCATGCAGGTGCGTGCAATTATAAAATTTGCACTGCGCAATATGGCGTTTGAAATCGGGCATTAATGTGGCCAGGTTCATCGCATCGACATGGTTCAGGCCAAATTCTTGAAAGCCTGGGGAGTCTATCAAAGCAGTGGGCTGCTCGGGTGCAGTGCTTAGCGTAGCGCTTTGTGCAGCGCCTTGTGTAAGCCCTTCGCCAGAGCCCATGTCTGCACCTTCGCGCACCCAATACCAAGTGGTACTCGTAGTGGTGTGCTTACCGGAATTGAGCGCTTGCGAAATCTCTTGCGTCAGCACCAAAGCGCCGGGCACCAAGAGGTTGATCAAGGTGCTTTTGCCTGCGCCCGAAGGCCCCAGCACCAGGGTGGTGTGGCCTTGCAAGGTGTGCCACAAGAGCGCACGGTCTTCGCTGGGCTTGGCTTTGAGCGAGAGCGGCAGCACTTCGTAGCCCATGCGGCGGTAGGCGTCCATGCGCGCCCATGCGCGCTTGAAGGGCTCGCCCAAATCGCTTTTGTTCAGCGCAATGATGGGCTGGATCTGCTGCGCTTCGGCAGCAATGAGCGCACGCGAGAGCTGGCTCTCGGAGAACTCGGGCTCGGCGGCAATCAAGATCAGCACGCGGTCTAGGTTGGCCGCAAAAGACTTGGTACGGATGTCGTCTTGCCGGTAAAACAGGTTGCGCCGCTCCTCGATTTTCTCGATCGTGCCTTCGTCTTGCGTGGCCAACCACTGCACACGGTCGCCCACCACTACTTGGCTTTTTTTGCCACGCGGGTGGCAAATGACGCGCTGGCCGCTGGCCGTTTCTACCAAGCAGTGGCGGCCAAAGCTGCCCACCACCAAGCCGGTTTGCAGCGCCTCTGTGGGCGCGGTATTTTTCGTGCTGGCACGGGCCGGTGCTGCGCGCTTCAAGCGGGCGTTCCAGTGCGCAGTGCGTCGATTTGCGCTGCGCAATCGAAGTCGAGTTGCGAAATGCCGCCTGCGTCGTGGGTGCGCAGGCGCACGACGCAGTGGCGGTAGTGCACGCTTAAATCGGGGTGGTGGTCGCGCTGGTGGGCTATGAAGGCCAGCGCATTCACAAAGGCTATGGTCTCGTAGTAATTGGCAAAACGGTAGGTCTTGCAAATGGCCACTTGATTGCCATCGCCGTCGAGTGCCCAAGCTTCGTGTTGGGTTAAAAGTGCTACAATTTTTGTAGCTGTTAACGCTGTTCTGGCGGGCATTCTGGGCGTTTTTGCTAATGAATCGCTCATGCAACTACCATTTTGGCGAGCCGCTCAGAGGCCGGTGGGTGCGAGTAGTAAAAGCGCACAAACAGCGGGTCGGGTGTGAGCGTAGAGGCGTTGTCTTCGTACAGCTTGAGCAGGGCGCTTTGCAGGTCGGCGCCGCTGGTTTGCGCCACGGCATAGGCGTCGGCCTGGAACTCGTGGCCACGCGAGAGTTGGGCAAACAGCGGTGCGACAAAGAAACTGAACACTGGCACCACCAGCATAAAAAGCAGCAGGGCCAGTGCGTCGTTCGGGAAAGCAATGCTCGGCATGACGCCCAGGCCCGTATAGAACCACGGCTTGGTCGAGAGCCAACCCAGCAGCGCAAAACCTGCCAAGCTCATGGCAAACAGCGAGAACATGCGTTTCACAATGTGCTTGTGCTTAAAGTGGCCCAGCTCATGGGCCAGCACGGCATCAACCTCGCCGGGTGAGAGCTTGGCCAATAGCGTGTCGTAAAACACCACGCGCTTGGACGCACCAAAGCCGGTGAAGTAGGCATTGGCATGCGCGCTGCGCTTGCTGCCATCCATCACGAACAAGCCCTTGGCGGCAAAGCCGCAGCGTTGCATCAGGGCAGTTACGCGGGTTTTGAGTGTCTCGTCTTCCAGCGGCTGAAACTTGTTGAACAGGGGCGCAATAAAGGTCGGGTAGATCAGCATCAGCAGCAGGTTAAAACCCATCCACACTGCCCAGGCCCAGAGCCACCACTGCGGGCCAGCAGCGCCCATCAGCCACAAGATCAGGGCCGCAATGGGCAGGCCAATTAGCGCGCCCAAAAGCAAGCCTTTAAGGCCGTCTACGAGCCACATGCGCCAGGTGAGTTTGTTAAAGCCAAAGCGCTCTTCAATGACAAAGGTTTGGTAGAGCGTAAAGGGCAGGTCAATGATGCCGCCAAGCAGCGCAAACGCCGCCAGCAAAGCCAGCTGCTGCCCCATGCCGCCGCCGATGGCGTGCAACAAGGTTTGGTTCAGCCAGTCGAGCCCGCCCAAGAGCGTCCAACCCAGCAGCACGGCGGTGCCAAAGGCCATTTCTAAAAGGCCCAGTTGCGCTTTGGCCAGGGTGTAGTCAGCGGCCTTTTGGTGTGCGCTTAAAGATACGCGGTCGGTAAAGGCCGCTGGCACTGCACTGCGGTGCTGGGCCACATGGCGAATTTGGCGCGAGGCCAACCAAAATTTAATCAGCAGGCCAGCGACCAGCACTGCAGAAAAAGCCAGGGTAAGGGCAAGTGGAGTAGGCATAAACTCAAGTGTAGAGCCATTTGCCAGTGGGCTGGCGGGATGCGCGACAATCCCCGCATGTCTGAAATTGTTACTCCCCCCGCAGCGCAGGCCGCTGCCACCTTGGCCAAGTCGGATCAAAATCTGGTTTGGATCGATTGCGAAATGACCGGCCTTGACCCTGAAAAAGAGCGTTTGATCGAAATTGCCGTCATCGTGACCGGACCCGATTTAACGCCGCGCATCGAAGGCCCGGTGCTGGTGATCCACCAAAGCGACGCGCTGCTCGACGCCATGGACAAATGGAACAAAGGCACGCACGGCAAGAGCGGGTTGATCGACAAGGTGAAAGCGTCTGCGCTGACCGAAGCGCAAGCCGAAGCGCAGTTGCTGGATTTCATCAAGCGCTACGTGCCCAAAGAAAAATCGCCCATGTGTGGCAACACCATCAGCCAAGATCGGCGCTTTTTGGTGAAGTTTATGCCCAAGCTCGACGGCTATTTGCACTACCGTAACCTCGACGTGAGCACGCTCAAAGAACTGGCCAAGCGCTGGAAGCCCGCCGTCTACAGTGCTTTTAAAAAGAAGCAAATGCACACCGCCTTGGCCGATGTGCATGAGTCCATTGATGAGCTAGAGCACTACCGCGAGCATTTCATCAAGCTGTAGGCCACTGTAGGTAGCTTGCAAAAGCAAGTGGCGTCAACCCCTAGGAGCTGACGCCACTTTGCGAAAAGGCGCCGGGCGGCGCCCCGTGACAGCAAATTACTTCAAACCATTGGGGTTGATAAGCCCAAATGCCGGCGTGACCGTCAGCGCAGCCCCGTTGGCAGAATTGCCTACTGGGTTGGTGGCAATCACTCGGAAATAAGCGTTGACAGTAGCGAATAGGAAAGCAGCGTTGCCGCGATTCACCGCTGTGAAGGTAGCGCTTTGTGTACCCGTTAAGCCCCCCGTGGGTACGGTCACCGTTTGCGTCGCTGCTATGGTTGCAAAGTTGGCAGCTCCAGAATATTGAATCACATACTGCGTCGCTGCCAGCCCTGTACCCGTTGCCACAGGTGTCCAGTTCACCACCACAGTGTCGCTTGCGCTGGTGCCATTGCGTATTGCTCTAGCCACAGTGGGCGCCACAGGTGCCAGCGGCACGGTGTTGACCACCACCACATTGGACTTGGCCGACTCTCCGGACTGGTTCAAAGCCGTTACCGACAGGTTGTAGCTGGAGCCTGCAGGCGTGGCAGCGGTGTAGCCTGTGGCGTTCGCTCCCAGTGGGTTGATATTGAGCTTGGTGGCACCGTTGTACACGTTGTAGCCCGTTACAGCTGGGCGTGAGGGGTCGGGTACCTCGGTCCATGCCATCGTGGTTTGCGCGGGGTTGGCGGCAGGTGTAGCGCTCACCAAGGTCGGCACCGACTGCGGCACCAGATTCACCGTCGCAGTGGAAGCAGCGGATAGCCCGACCACATTGGTGGCAAACACTTGGTACACGTAGGTACTGCCCGTCGTCAAGCCAGTATTGTTGGTGTACTGCAATGCATTGCCTGCCAACGTAGCGATTTGCACCCCGTCACGGTAGACCTGGAAGCCGGTAGGCGCAGGGGCACCATTGGCAGGCATGGTCCAGTGCAGGGTCACGCGTGGTGCTGCCTGCGTGCCACCGAAGGTGCTGGCGGCCATGGTCGGCGCATTAGAGATATAGGCCGCCGTGACCGATGCGCTTGGCGTTGCCGAGAGCTCGGTTAAGCCACCTATTACCGCCACGCCATAGACGCGGTAGCTGTAGACGGT
>CANFOR010000158.1 GCA_947448675.1 Betaproteobacteria bacterium | reverse complement strand
CTGCGCATTGCGCCCGAGTCGCTCGACGGCATTGGTGCCGACCTTGAGCACCTCTACGACACCTTGCAAGAGCGCGCCCTGGCCGCAGGCTCGGGCTTGGCCCGGCCTTTGTTCAGCTAAGCGCGCTTGGGTACAACAGGCTGCTAATGCCCACCAAGACTATGGAAGCCGCTACACAAATTGCAGCATTGCGGGCGCACCTTCACCAGCATGCGCACCACTACTACGTGCTCGACGCGCCGCAAATCCCCGATGCCGAGTACGACCGCATGTTCCAAGAACTGCAAACCCTAGAAGCCGCCTACCCTGAACTGCGCAGCCCTGACTCGCCCACCCAGCGCGTGGGCGGTGCAGTGCTGAGTGGTTTTGCCAGCGTGCGACACGCCGTGCCCATGCTGAGCATTCGCACCGAAACCGACACCCAGGCCAGCGGCGCGCAGGCTTTTGACGCGCGGGTGCGCAAAGAGCTGGGGCTGACCGAGGCCGACCCGCTGGTGGAATACGTGGCCGAATTAAAGTTTGACGGCTTGGCCGTCAACCTGCGCTACGAGCAGGGTGTGTTGGTGCAAGCCGCCACGCGCGGCGACGGCGAAAGCGGTGAAGACGTAACGCAAAACATCCGCACACTGGGGCAAATCCCTCTGCGTTTGCCCAACGATGCGCCAGCCGTGCTAGAGGTGCGCGGCGAGGTCTACATGCGCCGCGACGACTTCGAGCGGCTCAACGAACAACAGCGTGCCAAGGGCGAGAAAACCTTTATCAACCCGCGCAATACCGCCGCCGGTGCACTGCGCCAGCTCGACCCGGCCATTGCCGCGCAGCGCCCCCTGCGCTTTTTTGCCTACGGCCTGGGCGAGTGCACGCCGCCCGAGCAAGGGGGCCCGGTCTGGCAGAGCCATTACGAGCTGCTGCAGACCCTCAAAAATTGGGGTTTTCCCGTCGCAAGCCAGGTGGAACGTGCGTTGGGTGCTACGAAATTAATAGCGTACCACGCGCGCATAGCGGCCCTGCGCGACAGCCTGCCCTTTGACATTGACGGTGTGGTCTACAAGCTCAACAGCCTGGCTTTGCAGCGCCAACTGGGCTTTGTCAGCCGCGAGCCGCGCTGGGCTGTGGCCCACAAATACCCGGCGCAAGAAGAACTCACTACTGTGCTGGCGATCGACGTGCAAGTGGGCCGCACCGGCAAGCTCACGCCCGTGGCCAAGCTGGCGCCGGTGTTTGTTGGCGGCGTCACAGTGACCAATGCCACCTTGCACAACGAAGACGAAGCGCGCCGCAAAGACGTGCGCGTGGGCGACACCGTGGTGGTGCGCCGCGCGGGCGATGTAATTCCCGAGGTGGTGAGTGTGCTGGCACAGAAGCGCGTTGCCGATGCCCAGCCCTTCACCATGCCGCACACCTGCCCAGTCTGCGGCAGCGCCGCGCTGCGCGAAGAAGGCGAGGCCGACTACCGCTGCACCGGCGGCCTGTTTTGCAGCGCCCAACGCAAGCAGGCCATCTTGCATTTTGCCCAGCGCCGCGCGGTGGAGGTCGAAGGCCTGGGCGACAAATTGGTCGAACAATTGGTCGACGCAGGCATTGTCAAAACCCTGCCCGACTTGTACCGCCTGGGCTTGATGGCGCTGGCCAATTTAGACCGCATGGCCGATAAGTCCGCGCAGAATCTGCTTGAAGCGCTACAAAAATCGAAGCAAACTACGCTGCCGCGCTTTGTTTTTGGCCTGGGCATTCGGCATGTGGGCGAGGCCACAGCCAAGGCCCTGGCACGGCATTTTGGCCAGTTAGACGCCATCATGAATGCCAGCGAAGCCCAGCTTTTAGAGGTGACCGACGTCGGCCCCATCGTGGCGCTGAGCATCGTCACCTTTTTTGCGCAAGCGCACAACCGCGAGGTGGTCGAGCAGCTGCGCGCCTGTGGCCTGCAGTGGCAAGAGGGCGAACCCGCGCCGCGCACCGCCTTGCCGCTGGCGGGCAAAACCTTTGTCATCACCGGCAGCCTGCCCACGCTCAGCCGCGAGCAAGCCAAAGAACTGCTCGAAGCAGCAGGTGCCAAAGTGGCAGGCAGTGTGAGCAAAAAAACCGACTACGTAGTGGCCGGCGCCGAGGCCGGCAGCAAGCTCGATAAAGCGCAAGCGCTGGGTGTGGCGGTGCTCGACGAGGCTGGGCTGTTGGCCCTGCTGGCAGAGCCTTCAAACTAAGGCGCTGAGTTAGGAAGCTGGGCCTGAAGCTAGGTTTTCGCTTTCTTGGCGCTCTTGGCCTTGCTTGCCAAGTTGAAGGCAATTGCTTGCTGCACCAGCGTGGCAAAAGCTGCGGGGTTGACGTGCTGGCCTTCAACAATATCGATCGCGCGGCGCAGATTGCCCTCTAGGCTGGCGTTGAAAAGCTGGGTCGGGTCGGGCAAAAACGCACCCTTGGCAAAGGTGAGTTTGACTTTGTCTTTGTACGACTCGCCGGTACAGAGGATGCCAGCATGCGACCACACTGGCGTGCCCATCCACTTCCACTCTTCGATCACCTCGAGGTCGGCAGCCAAGATGAGCTGGCGCATGTGCGCCAGAACGGGCCCGCGCCAGTCGGCAAGCTCGGCAATGCGTTGCGTGATGTGTTCGCTGGCCGATGGGCCTGCATTCGCAGCCTGTTCTTTGCTTGCGGCTGCTTTGGGCATGGGCTACTTGCCCAGGGCGTCTACACCGGCTTTGGCCACCGAGCCGTCTTGCTCAGCCGAGCCACCCGAGACGCCAATCGCGCCGATGATCTTGCCGTCCACTACCAAAGGAATGCCGCCTTCTACCGCATTGGCATTGCGCAGAGTCAGCACGCGCAGGCCCGCGCCGCCAGCGGCCACCACGTCTTGAAAGACCTTGGTGGGGCGGCGGTACATGGCAGCGGAAACGGCTTTGTCTTGCGAGACGCCGATGCTGCCGGTTTGGGTGTTGTCCATGCGCTCAAAAGCCACCAGCATTCCCGCCGTGTCGACCACCGCAATGGCCATGGGCAGGGCCTGTTTGCGTGCTTCGGCTGCGGCCCCGGCCACAATTTTGTGCGCTTGGTCGAGGGTGACGTTGCTGCCGTATTGCGGCACCTGGGCTTGGGCTGCGCCCAGGCTGATGCACAGCGCTGCAGCGCCCAGTAAGCTGGTCAAAGCACGGGAGATGAGAGGGTGGTTCATGGCAATGCTTTCTGTGAAAAAGAGGAATAAGAGGGTCAACCAAGTGGGTGCCTTGTGGTTGGCAAACCTGTGCCGCCAACTTGTGCGAAGCACCTGCAAAGCCTAGCACGCAGCAGGCACAGCGGCAATGCGCGAAGACCCTCGGCGCGGCCCTGGTAGAAATAACTTGCTATTAAAAAAATAGCTGCTTACGCATATTCTGCGCGCCTTGTAGCCACTTTTAACTCTAAAAAGTGAGGGAAAACGCAGTTCCGCGAAAGCGCAGCACCGCCGACTGCGCGTCAATGCGCTCCAGCAGCAGCTCGGGTGCCAGTGTGTCGCCTTCATGCTGCGGCTGGCCATTGATGATGAGCAAACGCTCGGTAGCATTGCCCGAATACAGGGCGGCATTCACGACCAGTTTAGGCAAGGCACCGCGCAGGCTCTCGGGCAACTCGTTCAGGGTGGGGGTGCGGCTGCTTGGGGCTGATGCAGAGGCGGTGCTGGGGGTAGGTGCTGAAGCGCTTGCAGGCGTTGGTTTGGCTTTGCTGCTGGAAGCGATGACCGTGGCTGTAGGCGGCTTTGCGGCTGTTGCTTGCGCCTTTGCTGCCAGGCTCTGCGCGGCGCTGCTGGCTGCTGGAGTTGCGGCGGGTAGCACGCTGACGGGCGGTGTGGGTGCGGTGGCCGTTGTTGTTGCAGGCACAGCCGCAGTCCAGCGCCACAGCAGCAGCCCAAGCAGCCCGAGTACTACCACATTCAGCACCGCCAGCAAGGCCCAGCGCAGCCACTGCGCGCGGCGCGCGCGGGGGGCGAAGGCGGTGGTCTGCGCCGCTAAGCCGGGCACCGCGCCACTGTGGCGTTCGCGCTCGGCGTTGGCGCGTTTTAAAGCATCAAGAACGTAGGACATAGCGGGCGGCTCAGTGGGGTGGAGCGGGTGGGACCGCGTTGGCTGCAGCGGGGGGCGTCGGCTTGGCAATGGACTTGGCCGTTGGCCCAGGGGTGGCAGGCGCGACTGGCACGGGTGGTGCGCTGCTTGCACGGCGTGCCAAGCCCTGCTGCCACAACACGGCCAACAAGGCCAGCAGCGCCAGCGCGCCCAGGGCCAGTGCCAACCAGCGCAGGGCGGGGGGCATACGGCGGGCCAAACCGGGCTCGTCAAATACCTCACGGGCGGCTTGCTCTACCACGGCCTTTCCCACGCTGCGCTGGCCCTGCGCATAGGCCCCCAGCAGGCTGCGGCCACACAATAGGTTGATGCGCCGGGGCACGCCGCGGCTCATGCTATGCACTCGGCGCAGCGCAGCTTGGCTCCAGGGCAGCACGCCGTTGTGGCCGGCAATGGCCATGCGGTGGGCAATGTACTGCGTGGTCTCGCTGGCGTTGAGCGCACCCAAATGAAAGCGCGCCACCACGCGCTGGGCCAGCTGCTCTAGCTCAGGGCGGCGCAGCATGGCTTGCAGCTCGGGCTGGCCGATGAGCACAATTTGCAGCAGCTTGCGCTCATTGGTTTCCAGGTTGGTGAGCAGGCGCAATTGCTCCAGCAGCTCAGCGCTCAGGTTTTGCGCTTCGTCGATGATGAGCACATTGTTGTGCCCCGCCGCATGGCTGGCCAGCAGGTAGGCGTTGAGGGGGTCGATGCATTCCTTCACGCTGGGCGCTGCTTGCGCAATGGGTATTTGAAACTCTTGGCATACCGACTGCAACAGCTCGACCACGCTGAGCTTGGGGTTGAAGATATAGGCCACCTTGCAATGCGCGGGCACCTGTTCTAAGAAGCAGCGGCAGACCGTGGTTTTGCCCGCACCAATTTCGCCCGTGAGCAACACAAAACCACCGCCGCCAGCGTCGGCCCCGTAGAGCAAATGCGCCAAGGCTTCGCGATGGCGCTCACTCATGTAGAGGTAGTGCGGGTCGGGCGCGATGGAAAACGGGTCTTGCTTCAGACCGAAATGCTGGGCGTACATGCAGGGGGCTGTTGAGGCTGCGGTTTAGGCGGCGGTTTAAGGCGCGGGGTGGGCCATCAAGTGCAAGGCCATGGCGTGGTAGGCTGGGATCGACTCGGGGTCGATGCCCATATTGCCCGCGATGTGGTGCGAGGCGTAACGCGCAATCACCATCTCGGCCGTTGGGTCGATGTAAATGGCCTGGCCGTGGATGCCGCGCGCCATGTAAGCCCCATGCGGGTTGTGCGAGACCCACCACATGCTGCGGTAGCTCCAGCCTGGCAGCGTCACATAGCCCGCCGGTGTGAACTGCTGTGGGCTCGCGCCTTGACGAATGCGCTCAACCACGGCCTGGGGTACCACTTGCTGGCCGCAGGCTTGGCCGTTGTTTTGCATCATCAAACCAAAGCGGGCCAGGTCGCGCAGGCAGGTGTTGAGGCCGCCGCCACCAAAGGCCGTGCCGGTAGGGTCGATGGTGATGTAGGCGTCTTGCTCCACCCCCAGGCGACTCCAAATGCGTTCTTGGATGTTGTCAACAATCGACTTGCCCGTTATGCGGCTGATGACCCAAGCCAGGGTTTCGGTGTTGATGGTTTTGTAGCTAAAACTCTCGTTGTGCTGGCCCTGCGGTTTGACGCCTTGCAGGTATTCGTAAATGCTGTTGGGGCCGTTGTAGTCGGTTGGTTTGGGCAGCCAAGCACCCGCGCGGGCATAGTCCCAAATTTCAGCTTTGGGGTCGGTATAGACCTCGCTGTATTGCAGGCCGGTGGTCATGTCCATCACTTCGCGCATGGTGGCATTGCCAAAGGCGCTGTGGGCTAGCTCGGGCACGTAGTGCGCCACCAAGGCGGCTTCGTCGAGCAGGCCTTCGTGCACCAAACACATGGCAATGGTGCCGACAAAAGACTTGGTCACCGAGTACGCAATGTGCGGCAGCTCGGCCGAGAGCGCACCAAAGTAACGCTCGTAGACGATGCGGCCTTGGTGCAGTACCACAATGCCATCGGTGTAGTTGGCGTGCAAGCTCTCGGCCCATGTCATGCGCTCGTCGCTGCCCATGCTGCCCGAGCGCGGCGTGAAGGCCACTGCGTCGAGGTCCTTGCGTTCGGCACGCGGCAGGGCGGCTACGGGCAAGGCGCCGCGCGCAATGTTTTTGGTCGGCACCAGCTCGCGGTAGTGCGACGAGGCCCAGCGGCTCTGCGGAAAGGCACGCATGCTCATGTCAGCAAAGCGCACCAGTTTGTCGGTGGGCGGCGGGTTGCCCTGCATCCAGCCGAGTTGAACGGCGTCGCAGTCTTGCGCCTTGGGGTAGGTTGGTGGGGTGTTGCTCATGCTGTCTCCTGTGTGGTGTTGATGGCGTTTTGAACCTGCGCGTGGAACCAGCCTACACCACTTTCCATGCGGCCAATGTGCAGGTGTGTGTTGGCGCCACTGCGCATGCCGCGCTG
>CANFOR010000157.1 GCA_947448675.1 Betaproteobacteria bacterium | reverse complement strand
GGGCTACTTGTTCGCTGACGAACTGTGGCGGTGCTTCTGCGCTGGCCTGCACGCTTGCTCCTGAAATTGTAGCTTCAGACGCAGCTTTGGTGGGCGTCTTGGGCGTATTGGCTGTTGGTAAACGGGCCAGCAAGTCGGCCACGCTGACTTGCCCTGCGGTGTAGCCCAACACGTCCTTGGCATCAGCGGCGTGGCCTGCGATGGTGCCGCCGGTGCCCAAAATCACTATTTTTTTGCTATTTTTTTGCATAGGGGCTTGCCAAGTGTAGGAAACTGGTGAAAAATACAGTTACTGGATATTAAGACAGTTAATTAAAACGGTAACGCAGCCATTTCGGTTTGCAACCTGCAAGATTCTGCCATCCCTGAGTTCCAACTGGAGTTGCCATGTTTGAATCGCCCAAGCTCACCAGCCGCCAACAGCAAATTTTAGAATTGGTGCAAAGCACCATCGCCCGCACCGGCGCACCGCCCACGCGGGCCGAAATTGCCACCGAGCTGGGCTTTAAATCGGCCAACGCCGCCGAGGAGCATTTGCAGGCCTTGGCGCGCAAGGGCGTAATCGAGCTGCTCAGCGGCACCTCGCGTGGCATTCGGCTCAAGAGCGAAACCCTGCGTTCGATCCATGAGTCGCGCACCCAACAATTGAGCTCGCCACTGCAAAGTTTGGTGCAGCTGGCCTTGCCCCTGATTGGCCGAGTGGCAGCGGGCTCGCCCATCTTGGCGCAAGAGCACGTCGACCAAACCTATTACCTCGAGGCCAGCCTGTTCCAACGCAAACCCGACTACCTGCTTAAAGTGCGTGGCATGTCGATGCGCGACGCGGGCATCATGGACGGCGACTTGCTGGCAGTGCAAGCGGGTAAAGACGCCAAAAATGGGCAAATCGTAGTGGCACGTTTGGGCGACGAGGTGACCGTCAAGCGTTTCAAACGCAACCATGACGTGATCGAGTTGCACCCTGAAAACCCCGACTTTGACACCATCGTGGTCGAGCCCGGCGAGCCCTTTGAAATTGAAGGCCTGGCCGTGGGTTTGATTCGCAACACCATGCTCATGTAGGGCAGCCACGTTTTTCTTGCCGCAACAGGTGGCGGGCGTTCTCTTCGGGGCACAGCGGGTGCAGAAGAACCCTGTTGCGCCAAGTGTTCAACCAATCCTGCCTGAATGATTTCAGGAGTTTGTATGTCTGTAGCATTGGCCACTGTGGGAGCGGGCGTTAGCTCGGGGATGCGTTTGGCGCTCGCGCCGCTACAAAGCTTGGTGTCTTTTTTCGCGCCTTGGCAAAGGCCGGTCAAAGCGGCCCCCGTCAATGCCGACCAAGCTGCAATTGCTATGCATTCTATAGCTGCACAAGCACAACCGGAGCGCCTTAGCGGCTCAAATGCGATGCGCTGGCAGGGTAGGCATGGCGCGCATGGCCTGCAAGCTCACTTGGCGGCAAGCCATGCAATCGCCGCGCACGTGGCGCCCAAGCTACGGGTGCTGCGCGTACCCGAAAGCCATGCGCCGCGCCATAACGCGGGCCGCATGCGCATCTCAGGTCGCATGGCCGATGTCTGCGCCGAGCTGGAGCGTTTGGCCTGCCAAGAACTTGCCTAGAGTTTGCCCAGTGCGCGCTTAACGCCGCTGGCCTGGACGCTAGGTGCCCTAAGTAGCGGGGCTCAGCGCTAGCGCAGGCCAGGGCTAGAGGGGTTGGCGCTTAGGCTTTGGGCGCGCCAACCAAGTAGTCCATCTTGCCCAGGTCGACACCGTTGTGGCGCAAGATGGCATAGGCCATACTCACATGGAAGTACACATTGGGCGTGACCCAATGCTTGAGGTAGGCCTCCCCTTGCATGGTGCGGGTGTTCTCTCGGCCCACTGGGAAGGTAATGTCTTTGGCCTCGCTGCCATTGACTTGCTCAGCGCTCAGCGTTGCCAAAAACGCCAAGGTTTTGGCAATCCGCTCTTTGAGTTCTGCCAGCGTGCTCTCAGTGTCTTCAAACTTCGGTGCCTCAACGCCTGCTAGGCGAGCCACGCCCATTTTGGCACCGTCACAGGCAATCAAAATTTGACGGCTAAAGGGCAACATGTCGGGCGCTAGGCGGTATTGCATCAACACGGCTGGGTCGAATTTTTTAGCCTCTGCATAGGCCTGGGTTTTGTCTAAAAAGTGGCTCAAATTGCCCAGCATGGTTTGGAACACTGGCACGCTGGCCGAATACATAGAAATGCTCATTGGTGAACTCCGTTAAAAAAAACAATGGTGGCGCATGTTAGCCGCTTAGCGACTATGGCGCACAATGGAGGGCATGAATATTGTGATCCTCGACGACTACCAAGACGCGGTGCGCAAACTGGCTTGCGCTGCCAAATTAGACGACTACAACGCCAAGGTCTACACCAATACGGTCAAAGGAAATGGGCAGCTGGCCGTGCGGCTCAAAGACGCCGACGTGATCGTCTTGATCCGCGAACGCACCCACATCAGCCGCGCGCTAATTGAAAAACTGCCGCGTTTGAAACTGATTTCGCAAACCGGCAAGGCTGGTAGCCACATCGATATTGCCGCCTGTAGCGAGCACGGAATAGCGGTGGCCGAAGGCGTTGGTTCGCCCATCGCGCCAGCTGAGCTGGCCTGGGCGCTCATCATGGCTGCGATGCGCCGTTTGCCGCAGTACATTGCGCACCTCAAGCATGGAGCTTGGCAACAAGCGGGTCTGAAAGCGGCGTCGATGCCGCCTAATTTTGGCGTGGGTATGGTCTTGCACGGCAAAACCCTGGGTATCTGGGGCTACGGCAAAATAGGCCAGTTGCTAGCGGGCTATGGCAAAGCTTTTGGCATGCATATCTTGGTCTGGGGGCGCGAAGCCTCACGCGAGAAGGCCGTGGCCGACGGCTTAGCAGTAGCTGCCAGCAAAGAAGAGTTTTTTGAGCAGAGCGACGTACTGAGCTTGCATCTGCGCTTGAACGAAGCCACCCAAGGCATCGTGCGTTTGGAAGACCTCTCGCGCATGAAGCCGACATCGCTCTTGGTCAACACTTCGCGCGCCGAGCTGATTGAAGCTGATGCCCTCATTGCCGCCTTGAACCGTGGCCACCCCGGCATGGCTGCGATCGATGTCTTTGAAAGCGAGCCCATCTTGCAAGGACATGCCCTGCTGCGCTTAGAAAACTGCATCTGCACGCCACACATTGGCTATGTGGAGCAAGACAGTTATGAACTGTATTTGGGCGCGGCCTTTGATAATGTGCTGAACTACATCAAAGGCACGCCGACCCACATCGTTAACCCCGGTGCGCTGCAAGTCAGGCGCTGAGGCTGGGGCGCTGGACGCGCTCTGGCATGAAGCCGCAAACTGCCAGCCCCTGGGCCCGGCAAGCCCAAGCAAGACTCTATTTACCTTTGAGCCAAGAGCGCACCGGGTTGAGCGCAACCGCGTCAAACTCGATCAGGTTGTCGCCTTCAGCGGGCGTGGGCGGGGTGGCCGCTTTGCGGCTGTATTTGCTAGATGCAGGAGGTGCTGGAGCGGGCTCTCCGCTCAAATCCAGGTCTAGGCCCAGACGCAAAGACGCAGGCGGCACAGTCAGGTCTACGGTAGGCAGCGGCGTAGTCGCCGCCACCTCGTTTGCTTTGGCGGTGGGCGCGTTGCCTAAACTGGTAGACAGCGGTGCCACATTGGTCGTCACAAATTGCGCGGCGCGATGCTCGAAAGAACCATGGTCGGGTGCAGGCGCTGAAGCTGAACCGCTCAATTGAAAGTCAAGCTCTGTAGTAGGCTTGTCTACGATGTCTTTGGCCACCGAGTACAGCAAAAGCAACTCGCGGTAGGCTTTGAGGTTGAAGGCGTCGCCTTCGATGCCTGGCTTGCGGAAGATCGACTCTTCAATAACGTGCAGCACCTTGGGCGTAGGCCACAAAGACTCGATTCTGGAAAACGCCGAGGTGTAGGACTCTAGGCCTTCGTTTTCGACCGTATAGCCAGCGTAGGCTGGCACCTGTGCGTTGAACACCCGGTTAAAGTCTTTGCGCAGCGTCTCGTAGTCTTCTTGGCGGCCGAGGCGGTGGTACAAGTCGAGCAAATCCAAATAGGCCAGGGCACTGGTTTCTACGTTGTCGGTAATGTGGTCGCGCAAGACCTCTACCGCTTGGTCAAATTGCCCCAGCGAAATAAAGAAATCCGCCTGTTGCTGCACGTCAAATAGCTCTTCGGCATTCACGGTGCGCGACGAATGCGCCAAGCTGGGCAGGAAGTCTGCCGAGTCCAACGGGGCCAAGGGCTCAGGTGCGGCGGCAGGGGGCTTGGCCTGGGCCATTTTCATACTGGCAAACTGGGCTTCGTCCACACCTAAATCGACATCTAGGGTCGAATCGAGTACCGGTCGATTCTCGTTATGGGCGTCTGTAGACGGCCGAACGATCGAAGCTGCGCGCACATCGCGGTTACGTGAATCCAAGCCAGTTTTGGAGATCGAGGCCTTGCCCCACCACGCTTTGGGTTCGGCTACCCGGGTAACGGCATTGCGCTGGCTCCACAGGGCACCCAGACCAGCGAGCGAGACCAAGGCCAGGGCACCCAGCGCATAGGTGAACCAGTTGGCATAACGCTCGGTGCTGGCTTTGTCTAATTGGCTCTGCAATTGGCTTACAGCCTCTTTGCCTTGGCGGTTTTGCACCGACAAATTGGCAAGGTCTTTTTCGAGTGCCTTCATACGCTGGTTGTCGCGCACGATGTCTTGCGGCTGGGCGTTCAATGCCTGCCAAAAAGCTGCAGCGGCCGCGCGCTGTTGCAGGTCTTCGCTGGGCTGGCTGAGCAGCTCGGATGAGTAGCGCAAAACCGGGTCGCGCGCCCCTGCCAAATCGATCGGGTCGAGCTTGAGCCGGGCACCACTGCGCGCAGGAGATTCAGGCTGGGGCTGGGTCGCACGGCCACTGCTACGAGCCGATGCGGCACGGACCGGGCTGATGCGCGCCGACGGAAAGCGCGCCGGTGCTGGCTCCGCCTCGGCTGCTGGAGCTTGTGCCGCTAGCGATGGCGCGCTCGCGCGATCGCCTGTTCGACCACGGCCCTTTGCTTTTGCTGCGGCTGCAGCAGCGCCTGTTGCGGCCAGGGGATTCGCGCTTGCGTTTGTTGTATTCGCGGCTGTATCGCGGCCTGGGGCAGCGCTGACACCTAGGCTGGCGGTACCAGCACTGGCATCAACCAATGGCAGGGGCACTTGTGCGCCGTTGTCGCTAAGTACGTCAGACAAAATAACGTATTTGCGGGTGGTTTTTTGGTTGCAACTCTCGCGCACATACACCGTGACCACCGGCTCGTCGATCACCGCTGTGGTGCGTACCCGAATTTGCACTTCGCCGGCAACCGCACCGGCTTCTTTGCTGACCACCACTTTGGCGGGTAGCAGTCTGGTGTCACCAAAGAAAACATCAGCCTCGGGGCAAATAGAGGCCACACTCTCGGCATTTTCAAGTTGGCCTAAGACGGTAACATCTAGACCGCGCCCTACAATGGCACTGCCGCGCAAGCGGCCCATGGATACTGCGAAGCCGGAGACGGCCGTGCAGAGCAGCAAGGCCATAACCCATAGATTACGGTGACAGATTCGTAAGTTCATGTATTCGGGCTTATTTTGACATAAGTGCCAGGACAAAAGTATTCAGCGAGAAGTAGAAAATGCAATTAAATTTCAAAACTGTTGGTATTGTGGGCACAGGTGCCATGGGCAGGGGCATTGCCCAACTCGCGGCCCAAGCCGGTAGCCAAGTCATCTTATACGACAGCCGCAGTGATGCCTGCAGCCAAGCCCAAAGCGCCGTCCAAGAGCAATGGGCGCGTTTGCAAAGCAAAGGCCGCTTGAGCGAAGAACAATGCGCCATCTACAGCGCGCGTTTGCAAATTGCCGACAGCATGGCCAATTTGCAAAATTGCGATTTGGTGATCGAGGCGATTGTCGAACGCCTCGACATAAAAAAGCAGCTTTTTGCCGAACTCGAAACCATGGTGAGCGCCAGCTGCGTGCTGGTCAGCAACACCTCGTCGCTATCGATCACCGCCATCGCGGCGGGCATGCAACATGCACAGCGCTTTGCGGGCTACCACTTCTTCAACCCGGTGCCGCTGATGAAAGTGGTCGAGGTGATTGCCGGGCTGAAAACCGCGCCCGAGGTCTGCACCGGCCTACAAGCCTACGCCCGGCAAATCGGCCACACGCCGGTGTTGGCCGCCGACACCCCGGGCTTCATCGTCAACCACGCGGGCCGCGCCTATGGCACCGAAGCCCTGCGCATTGTGGGCGAAGGCATTGCCGACTTCGCCACCATCGACCGCATTTTGAAAGACCAAATCGGCTTCAAGCTGGGTCCTTTTGAGCTGATGGATCTGACTGCGCTGGATGTGTCGCACCCGGTGATGGAGTCGGTCTACCACCAGTATTACGAAGAGCCGCGCTACCGCCCCAGCGTGATCACGGCCCAGCGTTTGGCTGGCGGCGTGGTCGGCAAAAAAGCCGGTGAAGGTTTTTACCGCTATGAAAACGATAGCCCCAGCGGCAAGATGATCGTGCC